>DATIZR010000120.1 GCA_035516965.1 Nitrospirota bacterium | reverse complement strand
TGGTGGAGCTGAGGGGGATCGAACCCCTGACCCCAAGACTGCCAGCCTTGTGCTCTCCCAGCTGAGCTACAGCCCCACGTCTTTAAGGCTGTTAATGTAACATCACGAATTATTCTTGTCAAGAAAAAATACCGGAAAGGGGCCGCGAAGCGCTGTTGACACGATGACGGACGTCAGCTACACTCGGTCCATGAAAAAACTCATCGTTCTCGCTTCGGTGTTTGTGCTGGCTGCGACGGCTCTCGCGCATCCCGGGAAAACGGACAGGTTCGGCGGTCACAAGTGCCTGAAGGACTGCGAAGAGTGGGGGCTCTATTACTCGGAATATCATCTCCATGACAAGGACGGGAAGCCGATTCGGGTCAGCAGGAAAAAGACCGCCATACCGAGGCAGGAACAGGATGAAAAGAGTCCGGCGACTGCAACCGCCCCGGTCGTGAGCGATGCTCCCCGGACAGAACAAACCGTCACCGAATACCGTTATGTTACCGTCGTGCAGGAAGAAAACACCCTGTCGCTGAACCCGCTGCTCTTGATGCTTCTTCTTCTCTTTCTGCTGTGGTTGATCCTCAGATTGAATCGAAAAAAGGAAGGGGATTCGGAACGCTGAAACGTTCCTTGCGTCAAGCTCAGTGCACCAAACCGGAGATGCAGTGGTCATGCGAGCGCACGAGCATCTGCGCGAGAAGTTCGATGTACCCGTCGCCGGTTCTCCGGTCCGCGTAGCGGGCGGCTCGTTCCTGAAGGTCGGGCTGAATGTTGGTGTGGTTCTGGTTCGTGGGGGTCTCGTAGCGTAATCAGCGTTCCTGCCGTCATCGTCAAATTCACGGGAATGATAGAGTATTCCCGGAGGCACCTCAACGGCGCCGACCTCCCGCTCCTGGTTGATGATTCTGAAGATCATCTCGACCTTTCCCGGATGCCCGGCAGGGCTGGCTGATTCAGTTCACCTATGCATATAATATATCGGACAAACAGATGTGATGCCGGGGCCGGGGAGAACCTGACTTTGCGAATTTATTCTTGCAAAATAAGGGTATCCCCGGATGGAATTAGGCCTGGGCCGCTGAAGGCATGCTGAAAAACAGTGAAAAATTGTGGCTTCCCAGTTATAATCTACCCATGCCCGAAGACAGGAAAACCGATCAACCCGAAAACGAATCTTCTGCCGCACCTGTCCCCGAGGTGCCGCTCGATACCCGTCTTCTTTCGGATGCCGTGATCGAACTGAACATCTCGCGCAAGAACGTGGCCATCTACCCGCCCGGACACGCACAGATCACGAGGAGCATAGACAATGCCTTCGAGATCCTGATGCGGCTGTTCGAAATCAGGCCCGAGATGACCTTCGGCGTGGCCAAGGACACCCTGCTTATCGGGAAGGACTATCTGGACCGGAAGAACCCGGTCTACCGCGATTTTGCCCTGTCGCTGAACCAGCAGGGGATTGCGGCGGTGACCTTCTCGCGGGGACTTTCGCGCGAGGAACTGGTCCGTTTCCACCAGGTCCTGTCCGCGAAGCCCGACGATATCCGGGCCCGCGGCGGCATCAAGAAGGTGATGGAGGAATCGTCCATAGCGCATGTGGGCGTGACGGCCATCGACTACGGCAGTTTCCACGTCACGGACGAGCAGGAGATCGTGAGCCCCCGGAAGCAGGCCGGCGGTGAAAAGGGCTCCGATGTGTGGCAGGATTTTGTTGCCCATCTTTCCGACAACACGCTGGCCGCACAGGGCGAAGGCGCGTCCCTCAGTCAGGCGGAGCGAATAGACCCCGTGGAGCTGGCCCGCCTGCTGAATGAGCGCAAGCTGGACCCGGGCGCCGCGGTCCAGAGCTACGACCGGATCATCACGTCGCATATCAGAAGCAATGCAGAGCGCAAACAGCTTACTCATGAGCAGTCAAAGACGCTGGAAGGCTTGAACACCCTGATACGGGAACTGAACCCGGACCTGAGAAAACAGTTCCTGTCCGTGGCGTTCCAGCGCGTATCCGAAAACGCGTCGCTCCCCGCGGCGGGGGATATTATCGGCGGTTTTGCCGATGACGCGGTGGTCGAAATGCTGACCCAGGCGAACGCGGAGGGACGCCAGATATCACCAACGCTGACGGGAATCATCGGTCAGCTCGCTGGCACGCGGCCGGATGGCGCCGCAGCGGGCCCTGCCGGATCAGCAGGAGCGATGCGGAGCACGCGAAGCTCCGCTGACCCTGAGATCCTTCCGGAGGAGATGGAGAAGCTCTTTGAGCGGGAACATTACGAAGAGTACGTGCCCGACGCATATCAGGCAATGCTGGATCAGGTAAAACAGCCGGTGACGGGTGCGGCAGCATCCTTCCCGCTGGAAGAGCATCTGAAATCGCTCGATGATTCGCGGCTCGACTCCCAGATCGGACGGGCGCTCATCGCGTTCCTTGACGAGAATCTCGAAGAGGATGATTACCGGGAATTCGTAAAGAAACTGACCGCCATTGTGCCCGGGTTCCTGGAAACGGGCAATTTCGAGCTCCTCTGGGACATATCCGAGACCCTCAGGCGCCACACGACCGACAAGCCGGTTAAAGCCATCAGGGAAGCGGCCGAAGAGGCCCGCAGGATATTCACCGATCCCACCTTCATTGAAAAGGCACTGCATGCGTTCGAGGTCTGGATGCGGGACAAGGGACAGGAGGCAGCAGGCCTGATCATGGCCCTCGGTCCCGACACCATCCCGGGACTGATGGACATCTTCAGCAGAGATGAATCCCATGGCGGAAAACGCGTTCTTTTTAACCTGCTCTGTCTTTTCGGCGAGACGGCCGTGCGTGAAGCGCAGAAGCGATTGCGCGACCCGCGGTCCTATTACGTGATCAATCTCCTGATATTCATCCGCCGGGCGGGCACGCCGGCTTCCGTCCCGCAGGTTCGGCCCCTGCTGAAGCACCAGGACCTTTTTGTTCGTATGGAGGCATTGAGCACACTCCTCAAGTTCAAGGCCCCGGACTCGGTGAAACTGCTGCGGGAGGCAATCCGGTCCGATGACGTCGATATCGCATCAAAGGCGGTTTCCCTGGCGGGCCTGTACCGCGTCTCAGAAGTGACGGAAGATGTCCTCGCACGGATCAAGCGGGTCATCCTCTTTGATGCGGATTATACGGTCAACGCGGAGATCATCAAGGCGCTCGGTGAGATCGGTGATCCACGGGCCGTTCCTGACCTGGAAAAACTCGCGCGCGCGAACTGGTCGCTCCATCCGCAGAGCCTGCTCTGGATGAAGGAGATCCTATTTGAATCGCTGGGCAGGTATCCGAGAGAGACCATCAACAACCTCATCAGGATCGGTGAACAGTTGAACAGCGATAAGATCCGGAAGGCATGCAGAAAACTGGCGGACAGGACGTGAGGGACCGATGCGGATCGCAACGTACGGATCAGGGAGACCTTCATGACCGACCATGATCTCCACGAGGGGCTGTCACGGGTGCTCTCCCAGCTGACAGCGGCGGTCACGAATACGAGCTTGTATTCGCCCGCCCACCCGCAGGTGGCGCAGTATATAGACAAGGCCTATGCCGTTCTTGAAGAGATCCTGAAGTTTGAACCGGAGGTCACGGTGCTGCTGATCGGCGACGACCTGATCGCACAGAACAGGCCGCTCGCCAAAGGAGGGAGTGCCTCCTTTGCTTCGCCATTCATCAAGATCCTGAAGAAAAAAGCTATCGAACGGCTGACCTTTGTCGCCGGTCTCCCGAGATCAGAACTCCAGTCGCTGATCCGCGATCTCGCTTCGCCGGATTCCCTGTCGGTCCGCTCGACGCCGTTCATCAAGCTCGGCAAGGTTGAGCTGCGGGTGAAAAAGGATGGCCAGTCCACAGCACACGGTGCGGACGATGCGCCTGAGGCTGCGATGCAGGAGTTGATCGCGCTCACGGCAGCGGAGTTGGACGAGCTGAAGGCGCTTTACGTCAGGATCAAGAAGCACAAGAAGATCGACATCCGCGGCGTTGACGACATGGTGAAGAACTTCATCAACGGCTTCCGTCAGGAGATCAATCCGCTCAGCCTGCTGGCCAGGCTCAAGTCGGTTCACGAATATACCTTTACTCATGTCACCAACGTGTGCATCCTTACCATGAGCCAGGCCCAGAGCCTGGGGTTCACCGGCGGCAGCCTCCATCAGATCGGCGTGGCTTCGCTGCTGCATGACGTGGGGAAGATATTCGTACCAGACGAGATCCTGAATAAGCCGGGGAAACTGACGGATGATGAGCGGAAGATCATCGAGACGCATTCTATCAAGGGCGCGCGCTATCTCATGGGGATCGACGGGATCCCCAAGCTGGCCGTCCTGTCGGCGCTGGAACATCACCTGAAATTCGACGGTTCGGGCTACCCTTCCATCAAGGGCGGCTGGCGGCCGAACATCACGAGCCAGATGATCACAGTCGCCGACGTGTTCGACGCCATGCGCAGCAAGCGCTCCTATCAAGGGGATATTCCGATCGAGAAGGTCGTCGAAGTCCTGAAGAAAGGAAGCGGCGTATCCTTCAACCCGGAGCTGGTCGATCATTTTCTGAGGCTCATCAAGTATCCGGCCGCATAAAGATATGTCGAGGTATTCTGAACAGCAGGTTTACCGGAAGGCCGTCACCAGGCGTAGCTTATCTCCGCTTCCACTTGGTCGTTCCGTGCGTAGCGGCCGAACAATGACTGTCCGGGTCCGGTGAGCGCAACGTAGGTGGCGCCCGCCTTCCACGCATCAGAGAATACATACCATCCATTTGCCCTGAACATGTGATCGCCGTGCTCGGGATTGTAGGCGATGTTCATGTTCGTCAGGATCTTCTGGTTCATGAATCCCGCCTTAAGGTTCGCCCAGAGCAGCGTCTCGACTTTCCTCTCGTAGAGCAAGTCCACATTCCCGGACAGGATCGTCTGCTGGGCCTGCACGGTCAACAGGCCGTCTTCGAACAGCCGGTAATCCGCGCCGATGCCATAGTCGAGCGCATCATGCTTCTGCTCGATGGATGGATTCAGCGGAAATATGCCCGGCGTGATCGTCGAAGGATAGCCCCAAAGCTCCTGGCGGATATTACGGTACCGGTTCAGGGAATAGGCGGTTTCCAGCCGGAGGCTCCAGTCGCCCCTGACAGCGGCTGCGTCCACGCCGATCGATGTAATCCTGTGGAAGTCGGGAACGTATCCAGGGTCGATCACGACGCTTCCGCCCACAGGCGAGACCACGAGTGTCGTGGTCCTGAACACGGGCCGAGGGTCCCAGCCATGATACAGGTCCAGTGCCCATTCGAAGTCTCCGGCGTGTTTCATGCGCAGTCCGATATTCCCGTTCTGGGCAGTACGCGCGGGAAGGAGCGGCTCTTCCGGAGTGATCAGTGCGTTCGGATACGACTGCTGGATGACCGAGGCAAGCGGTACTCCGGACCACCGTTCATCGGGCAGGGGCAGGCGAAAGGGGACCAGGAGAGGGACCCATACCGTTTCAAAGGACCAGTCTCCCAGCGCCAGGGCGGCTGAAACCGAGGGAGCGCCGACCTTCCGGTCTTCGAGCGGTTTTATCAGGAACTGCGAATAGTCCCAGGGGTTGAGCAGGTCATTCGGCGGATACTCATCGAGCCTGCCCCAGGCAAAGCGCTGGATGCCGGCCCGAATATCAAGCTCGCCTGAAGAATGCGTTACGAAGAGCTCCTTGAACTCCAGGTAGGGCGTGTTGCTCTGGTAGACCTGATCGTAGTTCTTGAAGAGCCTGTCATCCTGAGCAGGCCTCTTGACGCTCCCGTCCCAGCCTCCTTCGAGCCATGCATGAAATCGCCATGGCGCACCCGCAGAGTCGGCCTTGATCCGCCCCATCAGGCTCGGATCTTCTTTCACACTGTCGCTATTGAGCTCCTGCACCCCGCGAAGGTCCAGATTGCCGGAAAGGGAAAGAGCGTCATCGGCGAACGACGAGGAAGAGGTGAGAAAGATTGTGAACAGGAAATAAAATGATCTATGCCAGCTCTTGGCTGGAGATGACAATAGTGTCGGCATATTTATAGGGACCGGATATCAGATATTAATATTCAAGCGTGTCGCGGCACGATACAAATCTACTTCCCTGCGCGTTCCAGCGACCGTTGCGAAAAGAGATCATCGGGAAAGTGTGTGTTATACTGGATTTTCTGGATCGTCAGCTCGGTCCGGTGGCCGGACTTCCTGTTTTCCATGTTCAGCTTGAACGGCGTCGGGATGCCTTCGATGATCCTGACGTCAGAGAAGTCTCCGGACCGGTAGATGTCCTTGTCCTGGTAATACTCGACCTTAAGATGGATCCACAGGTCTTTCGCGACCCACCCAATGTATCGCGTATATTTCCTGCGGATTTTCGGCGTCACCTCGACGACGTAGCAGGACTTACCTTCCACGACCTCTTCTCTCAGGATACTGAACCTGTAGTCGTCCAGATTCGGCGGTCCGCCGAAATCGTCATAGGAGAAATCAGACCCGAAGAACGAGTCATCCTGCGAACTCGACGCGATCCTGCGGACGCGCTTGTATTCCGGGAAATAGGCCCACAGGTCTCGATCCGCGAAGGTGTGCGCATGGATCAGGAACCCGACGTTCTTGAGGTCTGGCGGGGCCGTGAACACCACGAGGACCTTGTATGCCTCCGGAACGGCCTTTTTGCTGTATTCGATCAGCGTCCTCGTGCGTTTGCCGCCTCCCTTGTCGAACAGAACCATGGTCGCCTCGGTCTTCCGGTCGAGGGCTTTCGAACGGATTTCGTGTACCCTTTCATAGACCTCGCGGCCAGAGAGGGCGAAGGAAGGTGAGGTAAATCCAAATACTAGAAGACAGATGACAGAGGACAGAAGACAGATATATTTTGAAATTTGATCATTCATAGGTCAGCGCCTCCACGATGTTCGTCTTCGCCGCCCGGCGCGCCGGGTAGATTCCTGCGAGTCCCGCAAGTGTCGTCGAGATGCCCAGAGCCCACAAGAGCGAAGCGGGATCGACGTGGTACTGCATGCTCGCGCCGTAGTCGCTTTTCAGGAACCCCTCGAGGCTCATCCAGCCGATAGCAATGCCGGCGCCTGCGCCGAGCACCCCGCCGATAAGGCCGAGGACCATGGATTCGATCACAACGACCCGGGAGACCTGGCTCCTCAACATGCCGATGGAGCGCAGGATGCCGATCTCGCGGGTTCGTTCCAGCACCGACGCGAGTAGCGTGACGATGATCCCGAGGCATGCGATCAGCATGGTAACGATGTTGATGGCGTGGTTCACGGCGAAGCCGCGGTCAATGAGCTTTCGGATCTCAAGCTTGAATTCCCGCGCCGGGAGCACAAAGAGCTTCCGGTCGTTGCCGAACCTTTTCGCGATCTCGTCGCGCACGGTGTTGACGTGGGCGTCCGGCTTCACCCGTACCGAAAAAGAATCGGCAAGATATTCCTTCCAGTATTTCCGGTATGTGTGCATATCCATCAGGATCGAGCCGGAATCCGAACTGTAGTCCACGTTGACGACCGCCACGGTGAAAGCGACCGGCCCCTCCGGCGTCGGAAGGACCATCGTGTCCCCGGGTTTGAGGCGCTCCTGAGCCGCTACGGTCTCATTTACCGCGATAGCGTTCCGGTTCGGCAGGAGGCGCACCATGTCCTCCCGTCTCCCCTGGGTCACTTTAAAGGGGCTGTACAGCATTCTGCGATCGATGTCCAGAGTCAGGAGCAGGAGGCGCCTGCCCCGGTAGTCGATGTAGATCTTGCGGAAGGGGTCGGCCGACAGCACGCCGGGGACCTTCTCGATGTCCTTCCACAGGTCCACGGGCATGGGGATGTTCTGCGAGCCCGTGGACGCGATGGGATGGCCGGACGTGACGATAATGTCGCCGCGCACGTAGGAATCGATCCACTCGAGCACCGACTGCTTGGCGCTGTAGATGATGCCCGCGGAGCTGACGAACACGGAGATGCCGTAAAAGATCGCTGCCGCCGCGACCGCATTCCGGGTGATGTTCTTCTGAAGGTTCAGGCCCGCCAGTTTGGCGGCGGCGCCGATGTACGGCGAAAGCGCCCGGTGGAAGAAGCCGAGAAATCCCTCGAGGACCGAGGGGGTCGCGAGCGATATTCCGAGGAGGAGGAAGATCGTGGCGGAGAACATGGCGACGGTGTTGTGGAGGAGGAGTGAGTCGGCGAAGGCTTTGTAGAGAACGAGCAGGAATAATGCGAAGGCGACAAACAGCACCGCCGCGATCCTGAGCCGATTACCCGAGAGGAGGCCTTCCTCGGAATAGGGCACGGAGCGAATGGCGGAGACCGGCGTTATACGGGCGCTCGCCAGGGACGGGAAGAACGCGGCGGCGAGGCTGGCTGCAATGCCGGAGAGGAAGCCGATGGCAAGATCGGGCGGGGAGACGGTAATCTGCTGGATGGACGTGCGCAGATAGAGCTCGGAAACGGTCTGCCCGACGGCCCCGATGGCCGCTTTCGCGAACAGGATGCCGACGGCCAGGCCGAGTCCGGATGCCACCACGGCCATGGCCAGGGTTTCGCCCAGGAACAGCGCGATGATCTGTCGTCTCGTAGTGCCCAGCGCACGGAGGATGCCGATTTCCTTTCGGCGCTGGACCACCGCGATCGAGACGGCGTTGTAAATGAGGTACATGCCGACGAAGACGGCGATAAAACTGATGAGATTGATGTTCTTCTGGAAGTGCGAAATAAGCAGAGCCACCTGTTTCGTTCTGCCCTCCGGCGTCACGATGCTATATCCCGCGGGAATCGCCTTCTCGATCCGACGGCGCACGCTCTCGAACTCTTCCCCACGGAGCAGGCTCACGTCAATCCGGTCGATGCGGCCCTCCTTCCCGAAGGCCATCTGGGCGGCGGGGTAGTCCATGATCGCGATATTGCCCCCCATGGCTTTCGCAGGGCCTTCAGGGTTCAGGAGACCGCGGACCTGGAAGGTCCTGATGCCCTGGACGGTCTCGACGCGGATCTTCTGGTCGATCGCAATGCCTTCCCGCCCGGCGAGCTCCTTGGTGAGCAGAATGGAGTCGGGCCTGGCAAGGAAGAGGAGCGGGTCGGGAATGTCCGCGCTCTCCTCGGAGAGGTGATAATCACGGATGTTGCTGTCCTGCAGCACATCGACGCCGAGGATGGCGATAGAGCTCTCTTTTGCGCCGATAAGGATGCCCTGGGTATCGATCACGGGCACTGCGTACTCCACGCCCGGCACGTTCTGCACGCGCTCCAGCAGTCCCTCGGGGAAGCCGGAGGCCGGGCCGGTGATCTGGAGCGCTGCCCTGCCCGTTACCCGAGTGATAGAGTCCTCGAAGGACTGCATGACGCTCTTGTTCACGATGCCGATGGAAACGATCGCCGCCACGCCGAGGCAGATGCCGGCCATCGTCATGAGCGCATGGACCTTCTGGAGGCGAATTCGCCTGACGCTGATGTGTTTGAGCAGGTTGAAGAGATTCATAGTCGACAAAACCCCTTGACTTGACAAGGCGCCAAGGACGGAAAGAAAGAGGTTGATCCCTTCAGAACAGCTTCTTCCTCGATCTTTGCGCTCCTTGCGACTTCGCGCTTAACTTGCTTTATGCTCGCTCCTTCGCACTGTCCTCGGCGATGCTGCCGTCCTTCAGCATGATGATCCTGGTTCCGCGCGACGCGGCTCTCGGATCATGCGTGACCATGACGATGGTCTGGCCCTCGGCGTGCAATCCGCCCAGCAGCCCGAAGATATCCTCGCTCGTCCGCGAGTCCAGGTTCCCCGTCGGTTCATCGGCGAGCAGCACGGCCGGGCTTGTGACAAGGGCGCGCGCGATGGCGACCCGCTGCATTTCACCGCCCGAAAGCTCTTCGGGTCGGTGCTCGGTACGTTCGGCGAGTCCAACTTTGGCTAGCAGGGAAAGAGCCTTAGGCTTCACGTCGGCATAGGGGATCCCCTCAAGCAGGAGCGGGAGGCTGACGTTTTCGGCAGCGGTCAGGATCGGCAGGAGATTGAAGAATTGGAAAATAAAACCGACCTTCCTGCGCCGGATCAGCGTGAGCTCGTCATCCGACACGCCGTGCAGCGGACGGCCTTCGATGAAGATCTCGCCCGAGGTGGGCTGGTCCAGGCCGCCGATGAGGTTCAGGAGCGTGCTTTTCCCGGACCCCGACGGTCCCATGATGCCCAGGAACTCGCCTTTCCCGATGCTCAGCGTGACCCGCTGCAGGGCATGGATCTCCTTTGCTCCGCGTTTATAAACCCTGCCGACATGCTTCAATTCAATCATGGGGCACCTCGTTGCTATCTATTGTAATCTCACCTCCGTATGTTGTAAAGGGCATCCCTTGAAAAGAGCGGCCTGGAAAAGCAGAAGAATACCGTTTCCAACAGGGATGATATGTGGTATAAGGATGCCACGGGATGTTTATTCACGCTGAACCTTGTCAAGCTCAATGGACGGACGGGGGACGGTTGGTGGTGCACAAGCGGGTACCGGCTTCCTTTGCATAACGGGCATAAATTAAAGAAAGCAGGAGGATTATTACGATGAAGGTCGTTGCATTCAACGGGAGTGCCCGCAAGGACGGCAATACGGCGATACTCCTGAACCTGGTACTGGATGAATTGAAGGCCGAGGGGATTACGACGGAACTGTACAGTCTCGCTGGAAAGCCGGTCCAGGGCTGCATCGCGTGCATGAAATGCTTCGAGAAAAAGAACAAGCGCTGTTCGGTCGAAAAGGACGTCATCAACGAATGCCTCCAGAAGATGGATGAGGCTGATGGTATCTTGCTGGGGTCTCCCACGTACTTTGCCGACGTATCGGCAGGGATGAAGGCCCTGATCGAACGGTGCGGCATGGTGGGGAGGGCTAATCCCGAGATGTACAATCGCAAAGTGGGGGCCGCGGTCGTCGCCGTGCGCAGGGCAGGAGCTATCCATGTCTTTAACACCCTCAATTATTTCTTTACGATCAGCGGTATGATCGTCCCCGGTTCGAGCTACTGGAACCTGGGAATCGGGCGTCAGCCGGGCGAGGTGAGCAACGATGCCGAGGGCATCCAAACGATGAAGAACCTCGGAAAGAACATGGCATGGCTGCTGAAAAAGGTCCGGGGCTAAGGGGCTGGAAGTGCAGTCGTTTGAAGAAGGTTCAATGCGGCATGGGGCCTGAAAATTCGAGTAAGAATCATTCAAAATGAGACCTCTGATCCGGCAAAAGCTCTTGACAGGGGATGGAACGATAGTGTACAATTTGTGACTTCGTTATGAGCTCGTCCGCGCTAAATAATCCTATTATATTAAGCATTTACCTCAGGGCGACTGCGTTAGAATCTTCATGATGGACATTAATCAAAAAAGAGCGCTTGTCGTCGGCGGCAGCAGGGGTATCGGTCGCGCTATTGCAGTGCGCCTTGCGCAGTCCGGGTTCGATCTCTGGCTGACGTATAAAGGGAACCATGAGGCCGCACGGAGCGTGAAAACAGAGATCGAGGCGCTCGGCAGGACGTGCGATACCCTTTCATTCGATGTTTCCAGCTTTGAAGAGACAGAAGCGGCTCTGGCCGGGCTCGTCGAAATAACTCCACCCCACGTGCTGGTCTACAACTCGGGCATCTCACGGGACAACCTTCTCATGTGGATGACGAAGGACGAATGGCGATCGGTTCTTTCAACGAATCTCGACGGCTTTTTCAATGTGACCCGCCCGGTCGTGTTTGCGATGCTGAAGGCAAAGCGCGGACGCATCGTTGTGGTGTCATCAACCTCCGGCCAGATCGGACAGGCGGGGCAAGTGAACTATTCGGCGTCCAAGGCGGGTCTGATCGGAGCAGCCAAAGCGCTCGCTCGCGAGGTGGGCAGGAAGAACATCCTGGTCAATGTCGTTGCGCCCGGCTTCATCGAGACGGACATGACTGAAAAAATCCCCCGGAACCAGGTGCTGCCGCTCATTCCCCTGAACAGGGTGGGAACGGCGGATGATGTAGCCTCCGTCGTAAACTTCCTGTGTGCGGAGGAACATCTGTACATCCATGGCCAGGTGATCGGCATCAACGGCGGGCTGGCAATGTGACCATCGGGATGTTCGGCTCTTTGAGAGAAGGAAGTCGGGGTTGCAGGCGTTTATGAACCGGTACGATCATATTGTGGTGGGAAGCGGCATCAGCGGGCTCACGATGACGCTTCTTCTTGCCATGAGCGGGAAGAAGGTCCTCCTGCTCGAAAAAGGCATGCACATCGGCGGCTCCCTGTCCCGCTTCGTCAAGCGGGGCATTGCGTTCGATACGGGATTCCACTTCACAGGCGGGCTCCAGGAGGGAGGAATCCTGTCCGATATCCTTTCGTTTCTCGGCATCCGCGGTTCCATCGAGCCGATCTTTCTTTCCGAGGCTTGCAGAAATCACTTCATCTTTGAATCGGAAGACAAGGGGTTCGAGCTCCCGAGCGGCGTCGAGAACATCAAAAAACAGCTCAAGGGCTATTTCCCGGCCGAAAGAGTCGCCGTCGACCGCTATTTTGAGATGGTTCTTTCGGTCTGCAGCCGCACGCCCTCGCTGAATATCCATGAAAATGAAATCGCCCTGGCGAACCTCGATGAGGATTTTGTTTCGCTCGATGCCGTTCTGAGGGGCCTGACCGGGAACGCGCTTTTGCGGGGCCTGTTGTCGGGGTATGCGATGTGCTACGGGGTGAGGCCAAGCGAGATCTCCTTCGCGAACCACAGCAGGATGGTCCTCAATTTTTACGAGTCCATCGCCTGCGTAAAGAACGGCGGAGATGCCTTTGTGGCCGCCTTCCGGGAGAAGTTCCGGGAATATGACGTGGATATCCGCTGCGGGACGTTCATCACCGGACTGGAGGACATCCGGGGCAACAAGGTCGGACGCTTCGTGCTGAATACCGGTGAAGAGGTCGCGGCCGACTCCTGCGTCTTCACGATCCATCCCAAAGATATTCTGAAACTGCTTCCCGAGAAGCATTTCAGCAAGGCGTTTGGGAACCGCGTATCGTCGTTCGAACCGTCGGCAGGCTTCTTCTCGGTATTTGCCATGCACAAGCCCGGAAGCAGGGACCCTAATCCCGAGGCGTCGATCGTCTCTCTGTTCCCGGATCCGGACGTCAACAATCTGCTGGATCCCGCCTACGAGGGGATGCCGGCCCTGGTCATCATCAAGTCGCCTGACCTAGCCGAGGGAAGCGCGGGCAAGGGAATCTGCATCCTCGAACCTTCGTTCGTGGAACAGGTCGCGGGCTGGAGCGGTTCCCGCAGGGGATCGAGGCCCCCCGCGTATCTGGATTACAAAAGGAAGCGCGTCGAAGCGATCCAGGAGCACATCTTCCGCGTCTTTCCCGCGTATCGCGAGTCGCTCCAGATCGTGGATGCCGGGTCCATGCTCACCTTCAAGGAATATCTGAACAACCCGGACGGAAGTGCCTACGGTGTGAAGCAGAAGATGGGACAGTTCAACCTGATCGGAAAACTGCCGCTCCACAATCTGTATGCAGCGGGGCAGAGCGCACTGCTGCCCGGGATCATAGGCGGGATGATGTCCTCCCTGATCGTCGGCCGCGCTCTCGTGGGCAAGGAACGGTACGGAAGACTTCTGAGCAAGGCATCATGTCATTGAAACGCGTGGCCATAACCGGCATTGGCGCGGTATCGCCTCTGGGCAACGGCGTGCCTGCCCTGATGCAGGGGATCGAGGAGGGCCGCAGTGCCATACGCCGCATGGAGGGGTGGGAACAATACATCGGCCTCCACAGCCTGGTCGGCGCTCCGGCCGAGATGCAGGACGAAAAGCGCATCCCGCGCCAGAAGCGACGGTCCATGGGGCGCATGAGTATTTTTGCGGCCCGGGCTGCCGATGAAGCGGTTGCGGATGCCGGTCTCGATCTGGCCGCCGAGGACCCCTGGAGGGCCGGGTGCGTCATCGGGTCCACGATGGGAAGCGCGAAGAGCATCAACGACGCCTTCGAGATCATGCTCCCGGACAGGGACCTGAGCAGGCTCAACTCGACCATGTTCTTTCACTGCATGTCCCATACCGCCGCGGTCAACGTGGCGCAGTACCTGGGATTGAACGGCATGATCATGGCGCCCGCCGCTGCCTGCGCGTCGGCGCTGCATGCCCTGGGCGTCGGATATGACCTGATACGGCTCGGCCGCCAGGACGTCCTGCTCTGCGGAGGAGCCGAGGAGTTGCATCCCACGGTGACCGGGTCCTTTGACATCCTGTTCGCCACGTCCTCGAAGTACAATGACGCTCCTGCGAGGACGCCCCGTCCCTTCGACCGGGACCGTGACGGGCTGGTCTGCGGAGAGGGGAGCGGGATACTCGTCCTCGAGGATTACGACCGGGCGGTCAGGCGGAACGCCAGGATCTATGCCGAGATCATAGGCTTCAGCACGACCGCAAACGGTCTGCATGTGAGCCAGTCGAACCGGGAGTCCATGGTGTCCTGCATGCGCCAGGCGATGCGCGATGCCGGTACCGGGGCCGGGGATATCGATTACATCAACGCCCATGCGACCGCCACCCTTCAGGGCGACCAGGAAGAGGCGGAGGCCATCCGCGATATCTTCGGCAAGACCGTACCGGTCAGCAGTCTGAAGGGCTACATCGGGCATACGCTGGGCGCGTCAGGCGCCATCGAGCTGGCAGCGTCCCTGTCGATGATGCAGCGCGGAGTCATCTACCCGACGCTGAATCTGGAGAACGTGGCCTCCGACTGCGAAGGAATCGATCACGTCACGAAACCGCTGCGAAAGGACGTGAGAACCGTGTTGAAGAACGGGTTCGCCTTCGGAGGTATAAACGCGGCGCTGGTGTGCAGGAAAATATAAACGCCGGAGAGTAGGCACCACATCGTCAATACTCTCCAGGCATCAAATTCAAAACGATGGAGAATTGCGACCGTGGCTTTGGGTATTCCGTATTATGCGGAATTGCGGAATTCATGATTCGGGATTTGGCGAACGGAGGATTGCATGACAGATCAGGAGATCATCGACAGGACGAACAACGTGTTTGTGGAATCCTTTGAGATCGAGAAGGAGCGGCTGGTTCCGGGGGCCCATATCTTCACCGACCTCGGGCTCGACAGTCTCGATATCGTCGATCTGATCGTCGCGCTCCAGAACGCCTTCGGCGTCAAGATCCGGAACGAGGAACGGGTGCGGGACATACGGACGCTCCAGGACATCTATGTGTTCATTGCTTCCCTCAAGGGCGGGGAAGGCGTCAAGAGCTCATAACCGATGCCGGATCGATTGAAGCTGCATCTTCTGAACCTGTATTTTTATACGTTGTTCCTTTTGCTCTCTGCGATCGGGATCCCGGCATTGACGTTGTTCGTAGCGGTAACGAGGCTCTTCCAGTCGCACCGGCAGACGATGAAGCGGTTTCGGCGGGCTATCAGCTTGTACGGGAGGCTGATCACGGCGATCCCGTACCCCTTCATCAGGCTCCAGTTTGAGGATTATTCCGGGAACGGCCCCGGAGAGCCGTACATATTCGTGAGCAACCACCGGTCGGCATCGGATGCATTCCTCATGTGCGTGCTGCCTCACGAGTGCATCCAGATCGTGAACGTATGGCCGTTCCGCATACCTGTTCTGGGACTGTACGCGAAGTTCTCGGGGTATCTGAACATCAGGCTGATGTCCCCCGGGCAGTTCACGGAGAAGGCGACAAGATTGCTGAACGAGGGTGTGTCTATCATCTTCTTCCCCGAGGGGACGCGGTCGGCGAGCCTTAAGATGGGGAGCTTTCACGGAGCGGCCTTCCGGCTGGCGCTGGCATCGAAGGCTTCGGTGGTACCTCTCTGCATCTCGGGCAACGAGAATATCCCTCCCAAAGGCTCGCTCCTCATGAGGCCGGGGACCATAAGGGTACGCAGGCTGCCGGCCATCCCGTGGGATGAATACAAGGACCTGAACGCCTTCGCGTTCAAGAACAGGGTCTGGCGCATCATCGACAGGGAGCTTGCCGCCATGGAGAACCGCCTATGAGCGCGATCGAATTCGACCGGAACCGAAAGCTCGAGTTCCTCAGGCCGGAGGAGATCAGGAAGGTGCAGGAGTCGCTGCTGCGGCGGCATGTGCATTACCTGGCCGATCATTCGCCCTACTACCGGCGGCTCTTTCAGGATCGCTGGGCCGATGTCCGGAGCATCAGCCTCGAGAGCCTTCGCGAATTCCCGCTGACCGACAAGTCAGCGCTGGGACAGCATAACGACGATTTTCTCGCCGCGCCCCGGGCGGAGATCGTGGACGTCGTCCTGTCCTCGGGTACGACCGGCAGGCCCACGGTGATGATGTACACCGAGAACGATCTCCGGCGCCTTGCCTATAACGAGGAGATCTCTTTCGTCAGCTGCGGCCTGAGCAGGGATGATGTGGTCCTCTTGACCTGCACGCTTGACCGGTGCTTCATCGCCGGCCTGGCCTATTTCTCCGGCGTGCGGAGTCTGGGGGCCGCCGCCATCAGGAACGGCCTGAACAGCGTCGAGAGCCATCTCGAGATGATGCAGCGGCTGAAGCCGACGGCAATCGTCGGCGTCCCGACGTTCCTGCTGAAACTGGGGAGATTCATTGAGACCCTGGACATCGATCCTCGCAGCCTGGGCGTATCGAAGCTGATCTGCATCGGGGAGCCGGTCAGGGACCGGAGCCTGTCGTTCCTGAAACTGGGAGAGAGCCTGGAAGCGGTCTGGGGCGGGAAGATCTATTCGACCTACGCATCGTCCGAGACGATCACGTCCTTCTGCGAGTGCACGGCGCAGCGGGGCGGCCACCTGCATCCGGACCTCGCCGTCGTCGAGATCGTGGACGAACAGGGGAAGGTCCTTCCCGCGGGCGAGACGGGCGAGGTCGTGGTCACTCCGCTCCAGATTGAAGGAATGCCGCTGTTCAGGTTCCGGACGGGCGATGTCAGTTTCCTGACCGGCGAGCCATGCTCCTGCGGAAGGTTCTCGCCCCGGCTCGGTCCCATCCTTGGCAGAAAGAAGCAGATGATCAAGTTCCGGGGGACGACGCTCTACCCGAACTCGCTCTATGCTGTCCTCGATTCTTTCCCGGGAGTCAGCGAATACTACGTTACGGCGACGAGCGACTACGACCTTTCCGACAGGATCACGGTCACGGTGGCGGTGAAGGACAAGGACTGCACTGCCGCGATGATCATGGACAGGCTCCAGGTCCATCTGCGGGTCAGGCCGGAAGTGATCGTCACGAGCGAGGATGAAGTGCGAAAACAGGTCTACACCGGGAATGCCCGGAAATTAACCAGGTTCGTCGATAAGAGAAAGAGCCCATGAATACTTGTCAGACACGCATCTACGCGGCGGAATTCTCCGCCGCAGAAATCGCAGAAGCGGTCCAAAACGGCAGGCTGCTGTCGATGGAAATCGAGTTCAACAGCGTCTGCAATTTCCGCTGCGTCTACTGCTATGCCTTCGAGAACGGCCGGAAGCGGAACGAGCTCACGAAGGAACAGTTCCAGGAGGTCATCACCCAGGCAAAGGACCTGGGAGCGCGCAAGATCATCGTGCTCGGCGGCGAGCCCATGCTCTATCCCCCCATTTTGGAGATGATCCGGTTCATCCGGGGCCTTTCCCTGGAGATCGAGCTGTTCACGAACGGGACGGGCATCACGCCGGACATGGCCGCCACGCTCTATGACCTGAAGGTGAGGGTCGTGCTCAAGATGAACACCTTCGATGAAAAACTGCAGGACACGCTGTCCGGGAAAAAGGGAGCCTACACGCAGATCCGTGACGCCTTCAACAATCTGAAGAAGGCCGGCTATCCGTCGGAAGACCGGTTCATGGGCGTCAGCACCATCATCTGTCAGCAGAACATCGAAGAGCTTCCCCGGCTGTGGGAATGGCTGCGGGACCAGAACATCGCGCCCTATTTCGAGATGATCACGCCCCAGGGCGGGGCAAAGGACAATGCCGCCCTCGACATCACCACCAGCCAGGCGGAAGAGTTTTTTCACAAGATCGCCGAGCTCGACCGCAGGAAGTACGGGAATCACTGGGACCCCAGGCCGCCGCTCGTGGGCGGGGTCTGCCTCAGGCACCAGTTCTCCTGCGCCGTCAGCTCCGAAGGCAACGTACAGCCCTGCGTGGGTGTCACGATCCCGATCGGCAATGTGCGGGAAAAAAAGCTCAAGGACATCCTGGGGGATAGCGAGGTCGTCCAGGACCTGAAGCGTTACCGGCACATGATCAAGGGTCCCTGCGGTTCCTGCGAACACCTGAACGAGTGTTACGGCTGCCGCGGTGCGGCCTATCAATTGACCGGTGATTATCTTGCCTCTGATCCGCTCTGCTGGAAGAACCTGGACAAAAAAGAGGAGATCCTCTACCTCCCCGTTGACGCGGCCCTCCTCGTGCCGCATAAGCCCCCGATGCTTCAGATCGACCGGCTGATCGAGATGAAAGAGCGCGCCTCTGTCTCGGAAATGACCGTGAAGGCTGACTCTATCTTCATGAACGGCAGCGGGACCCTGGACGAGGCCTCCTATCCGGAAATCATTTCCCAGGCGATCGCCGCGCAGGAGGGGTTCCGCAAGCTCGGCAGCCGGGACTCGCAGCCGGAAGGTTTCCTGCTCGGCATCAAGAAGCTCGAGGTCCTTGGGTCCGCGAGGGCCGGCGACACACTCCGCATCTCCGTCGTGAAGACCGCGAAGTACGGCGATTTCGGGATCGTGCACGGCGAGATACACCACGGCGCTGAACTGGTCGCCCGCGGCGAGGTCAAGGTCTATCAGAGCGGCGTGGAAACGGTGAACAAGTAATGCTCCTGCGAAAACTGATGAAGTTTTGTGCGCCGATCCTCCTCCTGGTGTTCGTCAACCTTCCCGTGACGCTGATTGCATCCGAGAAACCTGCCGGGGGGCAACCCGACATGGCGGTGTTCCTGGCCGAGCTGGGGAAGAGGGTTTCCGACTTCTCCACGCTGAAGACGGATTTTTTGCAGGAAAAAGAGATGGCCATGTTCAAGGAGAAGCTCGTCATGAAAGGCCGGATCTATCTGCAAAAACCGAACAAGGTCGCCTGGCATGTCGATTCCCCGGTACGCTATTCGGTCCTGATCACGGACAGGGTCATACGGCAGTGGGACGAGGACACGAACAGGGTGCAGGAAATATCTCTTGCGAAGAATCCAATCTTTCAGAATGTGCTGAACCAGATCACGGTCTGGTTCTCCGGCGACTACTCGTCGCTTCTCGCGGTAAATGATATCCGGCAGGTGCAGAACGATCCCCTCGTGCTCGAGTTCGTCCCGCAGGAGAAGAACGTGGCCAGGAAGGTCATCAAAAGCATCACGATCACGTTCCGGGACGATGGGAAGTACCTCAAGCAGATACGGATCAAGGAGGTGAGCGGGGATGTCACGACCATCATCTTCCTCAACACCCTCCTGAACGTTCCCCTGGACAGTTCCAGCTTCGAGGTAAAAGGACATGGGTGATCGCTTTTTTTCGCGCCTTTTTGAGCTCTCGCGGGCGCACAAGCGGCTTGTCCTGCTGATCATCGCGTGTTTCACGGCGGCAGCCGTTGCCGGGCTGACCCTAATCCGCTACGAAGGAAACATCGACCTCATGCTCCCCCCTGACCCGGAAGTCACGAGGAGCCTGCAGTTCCTGCGCGAATCGAACCTGTCCGACAAGATCATCATTTCTCTTGCATTGAACGACCCGGAAAAGGGAAAGAAAGAGCTCTTCTCCGCCGTCGACCAGCTGTCCGCCGCGCTCACGCCGCCGCTGTTCACCAAGGTCATGTCCGGCATCTCCGTGGCCGACGCGATGGATGAGTTTTCGGTGCTCCAGTATGCGCCGCAAGTTCTGACGGGGGATGAACTGGCGGCGCTGGACCACGAGATCACGCCGCCGGCCGTTGCCGCAAAACTCAAGCAGATCTATCTCCAGTCCTTCCGGCCCGAGAGCATCTTCACGGCATCCTTCTCCCGAACGGACCCGCTCGGGATTAAGTCGCTGCTCTACGGAAAGCTAAAGGCCCTTCCCGCATCCATGGGTTACGACGTCGCCGTCGAGGACGGCCACTTCGTGAGCCGCGACGGCCGCCACGCGATGGTGATCGCCCAGACCTCTGTTCCCATGACGGACAGCCAGCGGAGCAAAGAGCTCCTCCGGGTGCTGGAAGGGGAGCTCGGGCGCTTGCCTGAGAGTGTTACCGCGGATGTCATCGGCGGCCACCTGCATACGGTGAGCAATGAAAAAGTGATCACCCGCGACATCAAGACCGCATCGGCGATCGCTTCGATCGCGTTCATGGTTCTCTTCCTGGTCGTCTTTCGTGACCTGAGGGTCTTCTTCGTCTACGTCATCCCGATCATCGCTGTACTCTGGTCGATCATCCTGACGAGCGCTGCGGAGGGGACGCTGTCCTACCTGGTCATCGGGTTCGGAACGGCGATCGCCGGCATCTCGATCGACTACGGCCTTCTGGTCTACATAGCCATGAAGCGGGGAGCCGACGCATCCCAGATGGTGAAGCTCGCGAAGCTCGTGTCTATCGACGCAATCACCACAGTATTCAGCTTTTTCGTGCTTTATTTCTCGGTGATCCGGGGATACCATCAGCTGTCGCTGTTCTCGATGCTCTGCGTGCTTCTCTGCCTGGGGCTCTCCCTCGCGGTCCTTCCTCTCGTCCTGTCCTGGGACCGGTACTCCCTCGCGTCGGACCCGACGATCGGCAACCGGATGAAAAAGGTCCGCTGGCCGGCCCGGACGATCGTTGTCGTCTGGTCGCTCCTGACCGCCGCGGCACTCGTATTCTCGTTCCAGGTTAAGTTCGACAGCGACGTGAAGAAACTCGACGGGAGCGAACCGTCGGTCCTCAAGGCGGAGCAGAACTTCCACGACACCTGGGGAGGCAAGAGCAACCAGGCGATCTTCGTCGTTCAGGCGAAGACCTATGAAGAGGCGATGGAACTGAATGACCGCGTGTACCGCGAAGCGTCAGCGGTGGTCGGCCCGGAGAATTTCACGAACATCGGGATGTTCTGGGCGTCGGAAAGGACCAGACGGGAGAATGCGCAGCGCTGGGACAGTTTTTGGCGGACCGGCAGGGAAGCGAAGCTCCGGATCATGATCAGCCGGGCCTCGGCGCAATACGGTTTTTCGGACCGGGCCTTCGCTCCCTTTTTCAGCGGGCTGTACAGCCATCGGGTCGCGGGAAATAATAATGCGAACGGCATGGTGGCGCGGATCCAGGAGCGCTTTGTTGTGCGCCGGGACGATTCATGCAGGGTCCTTTCCTTTTTTCCGGACGAGCCGTCCTCTGTCGATGCTCTCAGCGCGATCGCACGGGACCATCCAGGCTCCTTCATCGTTTCGGGCAGGAAGCTGTCAGATTCCATATCGGCGTTCACGATCCGGGAAGCGAAGATCCTGGCACCGCTCGCGTTCCTGTTCAACGTGGTGCTGGCGTGGTTCTTCTTCCGGAATTGGCGGGAGGCCTTCATCTCCCTGGTCCCGGTCATCACGGGCGTGACGTGGCTCATCGGTTTCATGGCGATCTTCAAGATACCCCTGAACGTGGTGAATATCGTCGCCGCGATCGTGACGACCGGCGTCATCGTGGATTACGGCCTCGGCATGACCTATGAGTACCGGTACAACCTCAGGATCGGAACGGTAGTCGCCGTGACGCTGTCGGCCGCGACGAACATCATCGGGGCTGGAGTCCTCCTCTTTGCCAAGCATCCAGCGTTCTACTCGACGAGCATCGCCATGGTGATCTGCATGACAACGGGCTACCTCTCCTCGGTCATTGTCGTCCCGTCGCTGTGCAGCATCCTGACGCCGGCAAACCGGGAGCAGGCGCTGTGAAAACGATTGTTCCGGCGGCGCTTCTTGCGGGATTGCTGTTTGGCTGCGCTTCGCCCGTTCCCTTCCGCGCTGCGGCGCCAGTCGCCGTGGACGATGCCGATCCTGTGGCAGTGGCGGAGCGGTTCGGAAGAGCTGTTCCCGATGATTTTCATTTGCTCAGCTCCATTGTTTTTGAGTATAATTGGTTCTCCGTTTCCGGGATCGGATACCTCGATGTAGACACCACTGCCGGGCGATACAAGGTCGTTTGCATGAACTACCTCGGCGTCAAGATCTTAGAGTTCGAAGGCGACCGGAACGGCCTGACCCACAAGTACATGATAGAACCGCTGGCCCGACAGGGGGACATCGCGTCAGTGGTCGCAGAGGACATCAAGCGGATCTATCTGGACCTCGTACCCTCGCTCGATGCACGTGTGGTGAAGAGGAGACAGGCTATCCTGTTCCGGCAGCGGTCCGGCGACGGGGCCCTGGAGTATGAGTTCTCCGGCGAGGGGCTGCCTCTGACCAGCAAGACGTACCGGGAAGACCACCGCGCTGTCTGGAGGGTATCTTATTACGAGCACCGGAGCAGGAACGGCAGGCTCTATCCCATGGGCATTGTTCTCTCGAACTACCGGAACGGATACCGCTTGATCGTGCGGCAGAAGGAGATTCGCGAGTGACAAAGGTGAAGGCTGAGATCGTGCGCTGCATGAGCGCCTTGGAATCGCGGGAGCGGACGGTCACGTCCCGGTTCCGCTTTCCCGCGGATTTCGTCGGGTTCCAGGGGCATTTCCCGGACAACAAGGTCCTGCCCGGTGTATGCCAGATCCAATGCGCGCTCTCATCGCTGGAACAGGCGAAGCACCGGCATGCCGCGCTCCGGGAAGTCGTCCTTGCCAAATACTTCGCGCCGGTCGCCCCGGGCGAGGAGATCACCTGCTCATGCAGTGACGTCCTCGATGCAGGCGAATTCACGTTCAAGACGATGATCACGCGGGGAGACACCAAGATTGCGGAACTGAAATTGCGGGTCGCCTTCACCGACTGAGACGAGACGATGATACCACGGAGGAAGACAACCTATTTTGAGCGGATTGCCGGAGCGCCGGCTCCCATCGTCGTTGATATCAGACGTCGCGTGCGCTTCAATGAGGCCGACCCGATGGCGATCGCGTGGCACGGCAGGTACCCGCTCTACTTCGAGGAAGCATCCGAGGAGCTTGGAAGACGGTGTGGACTGTCCTACAGGGACTTCTTCGAAGCGGGCCTCCGCGCGCCCATTGTGGACCTCCATATCGACTACTACCGGCCGATCTTCCTGGACGAGGAGTTCACGATCAGGGCATCTCTGATCTGGCATGAAGGAGCGAAGCTGAACACCGAATTCCAGCTGCTCAAAGGGGATGGCACGGTGGCCACCAGTGGCTACACGGTCCAGCTCTTTACGGATCACCGGACCGGCGAGGCCTGCATCATATCTCCGGAACTGATCGAGCGGGTCAGGAAAAGATGGAAGTCGGGAGAGTTCCACCAGCATCCATGAAACCGGTCATTGTCGCGCATGATATGGTAACCTCCTACGGCCTTGGTGTGGATACCTGCTGGAGAGGCGTCACTGACAACAGGACGGCTATCGGTCAGGTCACCCGCTTCAGGACTGAGGCCTTCCAGTCCGGCTGCGCGGGGATTGTCCAGGGCCTGCAGTACAACGGGGACGGCTCGCTCGTCCTGCAGATGCTCCGGATGCTCTTCAGGGATGCTGGGACTGCGATCCCCGCTGATGCGAGGCTGCTGCTTGCTTCGACCAAGGGAGAGATCGATCTCCTGGAGCGGTTCGTTCTCGAAGGCCGGGGAGACCCGGAAGACAGCACCCTGGACCGGCTCCTGACCAAGGTCGAAGACCTCTGCGGGGCGCGCGGCGGGGGCATGGTTATGTCGGCAGCCTGCACTTCATCCTCTGCCGCTGCAGCGCGGGCCGCCTCTCTGATCAAAAACGGCCGCGCTGATGCGGTGCTCGTTGTTGCCTGCGACAGCGTGACGGAATTCATTTTTTCCGGCTTCTCGTCGCTCATGGCGCTCGACCGGGCACCGGCCAGGCCCTTTGACCGGAGCAGGGCCGGTTTGAGCGTGGGCGAGGCCGCGGCATACGCTCTTGTCATGAGCGAGGAACGGGCGCGGCGAGAGGGAATGCCGGTGCTCGGCGAGATTGCCGGGTGGGGACTGAGCGACGATGCCAATCACATGACCGGACCGTCGCGGGAGAGCGAAGGCCTGATCCTTGCCCTGAAAAAGGCATTGGCATCTGCCGGCGTCGGCCGGGAACAGATCGGGTTCATCAGCGCCCACGGCACCGGGACCGTGTACAACGACGCCATGGAAATGCGGGCGTTCCGGGAGGTCTTCCCGGGCGCGGCAGTCCCGGCATACTCGATCAAAGGCGGCATCGGTCATACCATGGGGGCTGCCGGGCTGGTCGAGATGATCATGGCGCTGCGGGCGCTGCGGGAAGGGATCGTCCCCCCAACGGTGAACCTGACCACACCCGACGATGATGCGGCGGGATGGGTATCGGACCGATTGAGACCGGTCAGTACGGGTATGCATGCGTTGGTGACGAATGCCGGGTTCAGCGGCATCAATTCAGCGATCGTACTGGCATGAGACGGCTTCTCATGCGCCAGGCTGACTAATGTCAAAGAAGATTATTCGAGCATGACGATAAGCGTACAGGGCATAGGCTGGCTTACGAAGGATGCGTACGGATGCATCGTTCGGAAAGAGCGGTCGATCTATGACGGCGGACCCGGCCCTGATTCGTTGAGAGACCAGCTTTTCCCCCGGCCCGTCAAGAACTTCGGACGCTTCGACCGCCTCTCGCGGATGGCATGCTCCGGCGTGGCGCTCGCGCTCCGGGACGCGGGGTTCGAGGATCCGCAGAAACGGGACATCGGCCTCATCGGCACGAGTCGGGAAGGATCGCTCCGCACGGACCTGGACTATTTCAGGGACTACATAAAAGGCGGCAGGACGCTGTCCCGGGGGAACCTTTTTATCTACACGCTGCCCTCGAGCCCGCTCGGCGAGGCGGCCATCCAGTTCGGACTCCTCGGCCCCCTGTTCTATGTCGCGGACCGCGGCCATTCCCTGGCACCGCTCCTCGACCTGGCCGCTGAAATGATCGAGAACCGGGAGGCTTCCTTCATGATTGCCGGAACGGCCGGGGAAGAAGAAGCGCTCTTTCTGGTCATGGGAACGGAGGGAACCGGCCGAACAGACGATCTCTGCAGTTTCCCCGTTGCACAGGCAATCGTTCAGTCAGCCCCGGAAGTAACGGGGATCATTCAGAAATTCTCTTTCGTGAGCAGCAGGAAAGGTTTCGCGTGAAGATTAAACTGATATACCCCCAATGGCCGAAACTGGAACGGCAGACGGAATTTCACCTCCCCCCGCACGGGCCGATCTGTTTTGCGTCGACTGTGCCGGACGACTGCGAACTGGGCTTTATCGACGAGCACGTGGAAAACATCGATTTCGACGAACCCGTCGACTTCGTCGCCATCTCCTGCATGCTTACTTGCCAGATCCCCAGGGGGTGGGAGATCGCCGACCGCTATCGGAGCAGAGGCGTTCCGGTCATCTTCGGCGGCATCGGGACCATGCTGCATGCCGAGGAGACAAAGACGCACGCCGATGCCGTGTTCCTGGGCGAGGCAGAGGGCCGTTTCGGCCAGGTCATCGATGACCTGAAGAGGGGACAACTCAGGAAGGTCTACGACTACCAGTGGAATTTTCCGGACATGAAGCTGGTCGGCCCTGCCCGGCGGAACATCCTCAAACGCGACCGGTACAACTACCGGGGCGTCCAGATGGTGGACCTCATCCATGCCTCGCGCGGCTGCCGGTTCAACTGTTTCCCGTGCTGCACGCCGTTCCTCGGCGGACGTGAATTCCGTCCGAGGCCGATCGACGACGTCGTGCGCGAGGTCGCGGCCATCGACAACAACCGGCTCTTCTTCGTGGACAACTCCATGGCGCAGAACGACCAGTGGGAGAAAGACCTCTTCCGGGCGCTGATCCCGCTCAAGAAGAAGTGGGTCTGCCATCCCATCAAGGACAATGACGAGATCCTGGATCTCGCGGCGCAGGCAGGCTGCTGGTACGTGTACCAGGCGATCTTCGACACGTCGGATTACATCCGGAACCGCGTCAAGCGGCTGCAGGAGCGGGGCATCGGCGTCGAGGGCACGATCATCCTGGGGACCGACGAACAGGACGAGGACTACATCAGGCGGCTTGTGGATTTCCTGCTCGAGATCAACCTCGACCTTGCCGAGTTCACGATCCTGACCCCGTTCCCCCACACACCGATCCGGGAAACGCTGACGAAGGAGGGAAGGATCCTGTCGAACGACTGGCGGAACTACACCGGAGGAAAGGTGGTCTATCAGCCGGCCAGGATGACGCCGTCCAGGCTTCAGGACCTCTATTACTACGCCTGGGACACCTTTTACCAGGAAAGCAGCCAGAACCTCAGGATGGCGAAGCTGTTCCTGAAGGTCATCGAGAAGGAAAAGGCGGACGGCACCTACCAGGGGGCGCGTCTGCGGCGGCGGAAGTGGCAAAAGGACATGGTAACGGGGACCTCGCGATGAAGATCCTTCTTATATCGGCGAATGTGACCACGTCTCCCTATCCGATCTACCCGCTTGGCGTGAGCATGATCGCGGCGGCCCTCACCCATGCCGGCCACGAGGTCCTGCAGGCGGATTTTCTGCAGCAGAAGACGTCCCTCGAAGCCATCGGGAGCGAGGTAAAGCAGTACGCGCCCGATCTCGTCGGCATCTCGGTCCGCAACATCGACAATGTGAACCTCGTGAGCGAGCAGTACTATATCCAGAACGTGAAGAACATCGTGTCCACGGTGAAAAAGGTATCGACCGCAAAGGTGTTGCTCGGCGGCGCCGGCTTCTCGCTGGTCCCCGAGCTGATTCTGCAGGAGACCGGTGCGGATTACGGCATCGTCGGCGAGGGAGAGGTCCTGGCCGTCGAGTTCGCGGACAATGCGGCACGGGGTGTCTATCCCCGCGACCCTATCATCGGGCCCTCGGCGCGGATCGCCGGCGACAGGATCGGGTCGGCGCTGTACGACGAACGGCTGCTCGAGTTCTATCTGCACAGCGGCAACATCGCGTCCGTTCAGACGAAGCGCGGCTGCGCATATAAGTGCGTGTACTGCACCTATCCCGTGCTCGAAGGCTCGCAGCTCAGGCGGCGCGAGCCCCGGGCCGTGGTCGACGACATCGAGCTGCTCAGGGACAGGTTCAAGACCAAATACCTCTTCTTCGTCGACTCGGTCTTCAATGATGACGAGGGTGCCTACCTTGAGGTGATCGACGAGATGCAGCGCAGGAGCGTCTCCATTCCCTGGACGGGTTTTTTCAAGCCCCGGGGGCTGACCGACGAGATCGTGGAGCGCATGAAAAAGACCGGTTTCGCGGCTGCAGAAGTAGGCGCCGACGCCGCGTGCGACACCACGCTCAAGAAGATGGGCAAGAACTTCACCTTCCGGGACGTCATCGAATGCAATGACCTGTTCGCGCGCCACGGAATCTCCACTTCCCACTTTTTTATGTTCGGGGGGCCCGGCGAGACGCCCGAGACCGTGGAGGAGGGCATTCGGAACATCCTGTCCCTGCAGAAATGCGTCGTGTTCATCTTCATGGGGATCCGGATCCTCCCGGACACGCCGCTCGCCCGACTCGCGGTCAAGGAGAACCTCATCAAGCCCGATGAAGGAATGCTCCATCCGGTCTACTATCTGTCTCCCGCTGTGGACAAAAAGCAGCTTGAGGAACGGCTGACAAGGGCATTCGAAGGTGTGCGGCACTGCGTGTTCCCGCCTGACGCGTACGACAACAGCCTGCAGATCCTGCACAAGCTCGGGTACACGGGCCCGATGTGGGACCTGCTCCTTCCCGGGAAGAACAAGGAGAGGGCGCGGCATGCACCTAAGTAAGCACGCCACGGACGGCCGCGTCTGGATCGCGGTCCCGGTCTATAACAATGCGGCCACCATCAGGACCGTCGTGGAACAATGCCTCGCCATGCTCTCAAACGTGATCGTGGTTGACGACGGCAGCACGGATGCCGACGTCTCATCACTGCTGGGCGGCCTTGCTGTTGTGATGCTGAAGCACGAAAAGAACCTCGGCAAAGGACAGGCGATCCTCACGGCCTCGCGCTCTATCGAGGAGCGCGGCGGCGTCTTCATGATCACCATCGACGCTGATGGGCAGCACGACCCGAGCGATGTCCGGCGGTTTTTCCCGGTAATCGAAGAGGACGACAGGAGCGTCATCATCGGATCCCGGGACTTCAATACCGGGAACGTGCCGGCTTCGAGCAGGTTCGGCAGGGCCTTCGCGAACTTCTGGCTCAAGGTGGAGACCGGGGTGACGGTTGATGATTGCCAGAGCGGCTTCCGCGCCTATCCGGTCCGCTATCTGAACCAGCTCACCTTCAAGGGCAGCCGCTACGACTTCGAGGCCGAGGTCCTTGCCAAGGCGTCTTGGGCGGGACTGACGCTGAAAACGGTTCCCGTCTCCGTATGCTATCCGAAGCCCGGGGAGCGCGTATCGAGCTTCCGGCCGTTCCTGGACAATCTTCGCCTCACGGGCATCCATTCCATGTTGGTAGGCAGGCGACTGCTGCCGGTGCCGCATCACAAACTGGTGAAGCCCGCAACGGCACTCAACCTCTCCCTCCTGCGACACCCGGGGAAGGCGCTGAAGATGCTGATCAGGGAGAACGCCACTCCGGAGGGGCTTGCCCTGTCCGCGGCAGTTGGCGTCTTTCTGGCGGTCCTGCCGCTTCTGTTCGTGCATTCGCTCGTCATCCTCTACGTGTCCCTGCGGCTGAACCTGAACAAGATCGTGTCCCTGAACGTCCAGCATATCGCGATGCCGCCCGTGGTGCCGGCGCTCTGCATCGAGGTCGGATACTATATGCGCCACGGGCAATGGCTCACCGATCTCTCGTTCCAGACAGTGTTCGAGCAGTTCTCCGCACGGCTCTATGAATGGCTTCTCGGTTCGCTGGTCATCGCGCCGCTCCTCGCCCTCCTGACCGGCGCGATCGTCTTCTTTGCCGCGCTTGCGATCCGGAAGGCAAGGTACGTCTATGTCGCAGGCAAGGGCAACTGACCGGAAGCGGGGGAACAGGATCGGGTTCTGGTTCTTCAGAACGGCGGTCCGCGTCTCCGGACTCGCCGGGGCCTACGGCCTGCTGTACCTGGTGGGGCTCTACTACCTGGCATTCGACCGCCCTGCAGTCAGGGCGAGCCTGGCTTATGTGAACCGCCGGTTCCCGGGCCACGGCCGGCTCCGGCGGCTGCTCGATGTTTACCTGCTGTTCGTCAGCCAGGGCAAAAGCCTCCTCGACCGGTATTACGTGATTGCCGGCGGAACAAGCATCGAGATCGACATCCAGGGCCTGGAACGGCTGAAGGGCCTCCTTTCAGGCGAGAAGGGACTGGTCCTGCTGACGGCCCACGTTGGAAACTGGCAGGTGGCCATGACCGTTCTGCGGAGGCTGGGAAAGACCGTCCACCTGCTGATGCGGCCAGAGGACAACGCCGCGGTCCGGGAGTCGCTGGGCATCGACCGGGACCAGAGTGCGATACGCATCCTGCACACCGATGACACGCTGGGCGGTGTGGTCGAAGCCATGAAGGCGATCAGCCGCGGCGAACTTGTTTCGATCATGGGGGACCGGACGTACGGGTACAGTTCCCAGGAAGCCATGCTTCTGGGCGGACCCGTTTCCTTTCCCTACGGAGCGTTCACGATCGCGGGCGCGGCCCAGTGCCCCGTAGTCGTACTGCTCTCGGCGAAGGTCGGGCGCAGGAAGTACCTGACCGACGTCACCCACGTGATCGAACCGCCGCGCGGGAGAGCGAGGGAGAAGCAGGAACAGATCAGGGCCTGTGTCCAGGAATATGCCCGCGTCCTGGAAGACTACGCGGATCGTTATCCATACCAGTGGTTCGTGTTCCGCGACATGTGGCGTTCCAATGAGTGACGGTGCTGCTGGCCTGGCCGCATGTGCAGCCGCTGCATGCGTTGTCAAACGAGATCATTCAACCGGTGAAGAAGGAGAGAAAGTATGGCAGAAGCAAAGGAACAGGAACTGGTGCAAATCCGCAAGGACCTCAAGGAAATGATCGTCCGCGATCTTTCGCTCGAGGATGTCAAACCGGCGGACATCAAGGACGATGAGGTTCTCTTCGGGGAAGGGCTCGGGCTCGACTCTCTGGACGCCGTGGAGATCGTCGTGCTGCTGCAGCGGAACTTCGGCGTCGAAGTCAAGAACATGGATCAGGGCAAGGAGATATTCCACTCCATCAATACCATCGCCAACTTCATCTACGATAACAAGAAGTAAAGAGCTCCGGGAGAAGGGTGCGACGATCCGGAAAGCGCGCCGGGGTATGTACACAGGGGTCCCCGTTCAGCTGATTCGTGGCGCCGCTCCCGGGGCCGGGGCTCGCTGTCCTGTGCGAATGCTCCGGTCAAGAAGGTCGACCACGATCAGCGTCTTCAAGGGAAGTCCATGTAGGCGTTCGAGAAATGGGAAGTATGATACACAATGAAGCGCTGACTATCATACGAGAGAAACTCTTCTACGGCTCCGTAGATTACACCAAGAGCCAGCCGGACCTGTTCATTCCTCACCACTTCAAGATACTGGCCCCGTCGCAGACCGACTGCTTTCTGGAGCGGGTAAGAGAGAGCCTGGTAGCAGAAGAGCTCTTGCTCTATGTCCACCTTCCGTTCTGTTTCTCCGAATGTCTGTTCTGCAATTCCTTCCCTCATCCCGTGAGCAGGGAAGCCCAGGATGATTATCTGGAGAATTTGCTGAAAGAGATAGAATTGGTGGCGGGCCGCGGAGTATTCTCTGGCAAGAAGGCGCGATGCATCTATTTCGGCGGCGGAACCCCCACGTCATTTCCCAGCCGCGACATCAACCGTATACTGGAAAAGCTTTCCTCTATCATCGGATTCAGTCATGCGTGCAACGTAACGTCGGAAGCGCATCCCGCCACGCTCTCGGATGCAAAGCGGGTACGGGAACTGCGGAATATCGGCATCAACAGGCTCAGTATCGGTTGCCAGACCTTTGACCAGGAGATCCTCGCTCGCTGCAACAGAAAGAACACCCGGGGACAGGTCGCAGACGTCGTGAGGGCCGTGCAGGATGCCGGGATATCGATCAACATCGACATGATGACCGGACTTCCCGGACAGACCATGGACAGTGTGGAAGCTGACCTGGCCATCCTTGAGGGAATCCGTCCTGATTCGGTCGAGTATATCAGGCACGAGATCGTGAACCCCTTGATCGTCAAGCTCTACAAAGAACACCCCGGCCTGGTCGTGAGCAATGACACTCTTTTTGACATCGTGTTCAGGACGCAGGAATGGATGAGCGCGAACGGATACGAGCAGAATGGCAGTTTTACGAATGACGCGCAATGGCCCTATCGCTATTACTGGTTGAAAGAGATACCGATCATCGCATTCGGTTCGCGGGCGCGGTCGTATACCAAAACGATCTGCTATGATAAGTATGAAGAGCTTTCCTCGTATACGAACATCATCAGAAAAGGCGGGCTTCCGATCGGCAGATATATCGACCTGACCAGACGGGAACAGATGTTCCGGACGCTCTTGCTGAGCCTGCAGCTGGCTGAAGGCGTCGATATCCGCCGGTTTCACGGCAGGTTTGCCGCAGACCCCCGGGATGTCTTCTCCCGGCTCTTTTCGGAGCTCGGAGGTTTTGGGTGTCTCCTGCAGGAGAATGGGTTCGTTCGTTTATCGAAATACGGCGCGTTTTTCGTGGAAGACGTTTGCGACTACATCATCGACTCGGTATTGACCGAGGAATCGGATCATCTGATACGGGCGCCACATTCCGAGGGCGGAACCTCTTCCCGGCTCACGAGTCCAGGTACATCGTGATCGCCCGGGACCGTCAGACACGATAGCCAGCCCAGCTACGTTTACGGGAACAGAAAGAAGCCCTGAACAAGATCCGGAAGCCTACATGAACCGAAAAAAATATCTCCTCGTTCCGGGCAACAACGCGCTTTCCCACGTGGCGAAATGCCTCGCCCTGAGCGAGGCGCTCATCGAGAGAGGCCATGAAGCGCGGATAGCGGTGAGCAGGAAACATTCAGCGTTCCTGACGCGTCTTTCGATCGAGCATTTCGTTCTGCCTGATATCCAGGAAAATGACGATTCGGGCTTCCCTTCCGTGGAATGGTTCCGGGACCCCCGCAGGATTGCTGCCTGCATCCATGCCGAAGTCTCTCTCCTGAGGGAATACCGGCCGGACCGCGTGCTCGGTGTATTCCGGTTCACGCTCAAGGCCTCTGCGGCCATTGCGGGCGTGCCCGTTGACTCCCTGATCTGCGGCTGCATGACTCCGGTTTCCGAGGACGTCCTCGGGTTCGCGGAAGACGAACCCGGGCGCGACATGCAGCGCATCATCCTCGACGGCTTCTTCCGGTACGCCGGATCAAAGCTCGGAGCGTCGATCACTGCTTTCGGACTGCCGAAGAGCAACGGAGACATCCGGAACAGCCTGCTGGGGGAGCGCACCTTTCTCTGGGACTTTCCCGAGTTCGCTCCGCTGCGTCAGCGGAAGGACCTCCTTCACGTCGGTCCGATTTCCTGGAACCGATGGCCTGCCGACCCTGTTGATATCGACTTGCTGCTGGCGGGCGGACAACCGCTTGCAGTCGTCGCCTTCGGCACCTGCACAGTCTCCTTCACTCCCGTGCTGCGGATCGTCCAACTGCTGCTCGACAGAGGGTATACGGTCCTGCTCGCAGGCGGCGGCCAGAAGGAATTCCTCGGCTGCGTGCCTGCTGATCCCCGGGTCGTCTCCATGACCTTTGCACCGCTCGCAGCAATCCTGCCCCATGCCTCGCTCGTGGTCACCCACGGCGGACAGCTTACGGTGTTTGAATCGCTCCAGAACCGGATCCCCGTGATCGTCATGCCGTTTCAGCCCGAGCAGGCCCACAGCGGCGTCTGTCTCGAGAGGATGGGGTGCGGTCTACGGCTGATACCACCCCAGCCTTTTCAGGGAAATCCGCAGATCTACATGGAGGCCCTCGAACGGATGTCTGACGATGAGGTCCACGTGAGGATCAGCAGCCTGCTGGTGAAGTCCGGTCTTTCAGGACAGCTTCTGCAGGCCCAGACCACCTTGGCGCGCTACGGCGGCGTGACCGCCCTTGCGACCGCTCTTACGGAGTCTTAGTCGTGCCCGCCACTGTTATTCTTGTCCACGGTTACTCGGGGTCCCCGGACGACCTTACCCTCCTTGCCGATGCGCTTCGCGGGCGCAAAGGACTGGATTCCGTGCGAACCGTGCGGCTTCCGGGTCATGCATCGCGCGGGGTGCCCGCCTTCGATATGAGGTCCTTTACCGGGTCCGTGGTCGAAGCAGTCAGAGACGCCCAGCAGCGGGGCCTGGACATCGTGCTCTTCGGACACTCGACCGGCGGCATCATTGCCCTGAACGCGCTGGCGGAGACGGGCGCAGAACCCTTGCTGCTCGTGCTTGCTTCCGTTCCAAAAAAAATCGACACAAACTCTTTCGCTCGATGGTCGGACCACCGCAAAGGCAAGAGCCAGATTTCGTTCACCTCGGTTGCGGCCATGGTCTCAATGATCAAGAAAGTCGGGAAATCCCGGTTCAAGGGTTCATTCCCGGTATTTGTCCTGCAGGGAGAGCGGGATGCGCTCGTCCCTGGCGCCGATACAGCAGACTGGTCGCGTGACTACTTCCGGGGACCCGTTCGTGCGGCGACCGTCCCCGGCGCGGGACACGATGTCTTGCAGGGTCCGAACTGCACGCTTGCTGTTGATCTTGTTGCGAGGGCCATCGATGATGTCGTGCGGGTGCCGTCGCGCGAGGATAGGGCCGTACTAGAACGCATCCTGTCCGTCGAACCCGAAGCGGGCCGTTTTCTTGACGTGTCGCCGTTTTCCGCGCATCATCTTGCCCTGAGCCCCAGCGGACAAAGCGCGGCCGGTCAGCAGTCCCGGCTCAGTCCGATCGTTCCGACTGAGCCGGTTATCGCTAACATCGAGATCACCACACGGTGCACCATGCGCTGCGTCCATTGCGCCCGCACCCTGAGGGGCGTCGATCCCAGGGACATGCCGAAAGGAGTCTTCTCCGCCATACTCGACCTGCTTCCGCATGCGTATCGGGTAACACTGGTTGGCCTCGGCGAAACGCTGATGCATCCGCAGGTGGCGGATCTTGTCCGGGAGGCATCATCCCGGGGAAGAAGAACAGCGCTGGTGACGAACGCGATGCTCCTGGACGAAGGGCTCTCTCGCAGTCTTCTTGACGCGGGTCTCGAATCGATCGCATTCAGCATCGACGCGGGTACTCAGGACCTTGCCGCAGCGGTACGGCCCGGAACGGACCTTGCCCGAGTGGTTGCTAACATAAGGCGGTTCGTCGATATCTCGCGTTCCACGAGGGAAATATCGATTGCCGTCTTTTCCGCGGTCTCGACGGAAACCATCGATTCGCTCGACCTGCTCATGGAACTCGTCTCCGGCCTGGGCGTTCACGTGATGATGCTGACGGACCTGAATTTCGGGGAAAACATCGGGCGGACGCTCTGGAAGAACGGCAGCGTACATGCAGCCTCGATGTTGCGGACAGCCGTATCCAGCGCTTTCCGGAAGAACCTGCCCGTTCTTTCCGTGAGGGGGCTGGAGGAGTTCGGTCTCTGGAAGAGGTACAATAAGTTCCTGCTGCTTCCTCCTGATCAGCTGTACATGCGGTCATCACGCCGCTCCTGGTGCGCTTCGCCGTGGCAGACCATCCCCATCAATGTCCAGGGCGAGGCAACGCTGTGCGATTGCCAACCCGGCATCAAGGCGGGAAATCTCCTTGCCCAGCCCCTCTCCGCGATATGGAATGGAGATGTGTTCAGAGACCATCGTCAGCGGATGACAGGTGATGACCCTCCCGAGGCCTGCAGGACCTGTCCGCGCTTCTGATGGCCTTGATGGCCAAACCCATGGACAAAGAACAAAGGGGAGTGTACAATAACCGGCCTATGCAGAACAACGATATCCTTATCACCGGACTAGGCGCGATCTCCGCGGCCGGCTCTTCGGTGCCTGAGACGCTGACGTGCTTCAAGGACGGCCGGCGAAACGGCGGGCCTGTAACGCTCTTCGAAACGCGGCTTGAGTATCCGGTGTTCGAAGTGAAAAGCATTCCCGAGGCATTTCGCCGGAAGGGACTGAGGACGATAAGCCTGGCCCTTGTTGCCGTGGATGAGGCATTGCGCGAGTCCGGCCTCGGCCATGATCTTTCGAAGCATCGAGTCGGCGTCTGTCTCGGCACAACCGTGGCCAGCCAGTTGAACGATCTGGAATTCTATCGCTCCTATCGCGAGACGGGCTCGGCGCCCATGGAGCCCGTGGACCGTTACTTGAAGGGGAACCTGGCCGAGTACGTCGCACGCTCCGTCAAGGCAAACGGGCCCTGCCTCACGGTCGTGAATGCCTGTTCATCGGGCACCGATGCGATCGGCGCGGCTTCGTCATGGCTCCGGAGCGGCATGTGCGACATTGCCATAGCCGGCGGCGCGGACGAGCTGTCGCGCATCCCGTACTGCGGTTTCGGATCGCTCGGCATCGTGAGCAAGGAGCTGTGCGCGCCCTTTGACCGGGACCGGAAGGGGCTGAATCTTGGTGAAGGGGCGGGCGTGGTCGTTCTCGAGCGGCGGGAGTTCGCCAAACGGCGCCGCGTCTCGACAGACCTGTTTCTTGCGGGGTTTGGGGCATGCGCCGACGCCTACCATCTCACGGCGCCCCATCCCGAGGGAGTCGGCCTTGAGGCGTCGCTGGTCGCTGCCTTGCGACAGGCGGACGTCGGGCCGGAGACAGTCAGCTTCGTGAACGCCCATGGGACGGCGACCCCGGATAACGATCAGGCCGAGGGGAAGCTCCTTGCCAGGATGTTCGGTCCCGGGCTCGCCATGCTCTCGACAAAGGGGTTCACAGGGCACACGCTCGGCGCAGCAGGCGGGTTGGAGGCTGTGTTCACCGCCCTGGGGCTGAGAGCGGGATGGATCCCGGCAAGCCCTGGGTTCGTGAACCAGGACCCGAACATTCCCCTTGCGCCGGTCCGTGAAATAACACGCATCGCGGGCAAATACGCCGTTTCCACGTCGCTCGCCTTCGGGGGCAACAACGCTGCCATCGTGATGGGACGGAGGTCAGCGCCATGAACGTACAGGGCATTGGCCTTCTCTGTTCGCGGGGCAGGGGGATCCATGCATTCCAACAGGCCCTGCTCGAAGGATGGCGCGAACCCGCGCGCTTGACGATCAAGGACAGGCAGGTGCCGGTCCATACCGTGGACCTGGAGCACGTGCAGGACAAGAGCGTTCTCAAAAAAATGAGGCGTGCGGACAAGCTGAGCAAGATGGCGGTGCTCGCGGCAACGGACGCGGTGACGGACAGCGGACTTCGTCCTGAGGAGGTCAGGAGGCTGGGCGTGATCGTGGCCACGGCTTTGGGGGCCCATGGAACGACCTTTGAATTTCTGGACGGCATCCTCGACTTCGGCGAGGCGGCGGTCTCCCCAACGGCCTTTTCCAATTCGGTGCACAACGCGGCGGCATCTTATATTTCTACGGCACTCGGGATACAGGGCCCGACGCTGACCGTGACGCAGTTCTTCTTTTCGTTCCAGTCGGCGCTGCAGCTTGCCGACGCATGGCTTCATGAGGGGCGACTGGACCACGTTCTTGTCGGCGCAATCGATCAATTCGGAGACGTTCTGGGGTATATCGCGGACTCCAGACTTGCCCTGGCCGCCGACGGGAAGATCAGGCCTTTCCAGAAGTCACCCGGAGCAGTTCCCGGTGAAGGGGCCGCTTTTTTCCTTCTCGGCAACAAGGAGGATGAGAGGTTTTACTGCAGGGTGTCCGGCGTACAGTTTGGAACCAGCGCCAACACACCACAGGGTTCAGGTCTCAATATTCTCGACATTGACGGGATGACGTCAGAGGTAACGTGGCAGGCCTTTGAAACGAGTCCAGGGGCCCGGATCGCCGCTTACTCGCCGCTCTACGGAAGCATGATGACGGGGACGGCATTCTCCATGGCTGCAGGTGCCCTGATGCTCAAGGCCGGTTTCTGTTATGCAAACCCCGTTCTGGACGGAGCGCAAAACCTTCCTGTTGTGAAGGAACACGCTGATTCTTCTGTTGATTTCATGCGATGCATCCGGTATAATTGCGCAAACGAATCAAGCACGATTCATTTGATGAAACCGTAGTCTAATCATCACGTACCATGCTGCTGCGCGAGCGGGCCGGTCCCTCGATCCATCCATCGATCTTCAAGCGCCAAGGCAGACCACTCCAGCTGAAAGGATTTTTTCGGGATATGGCGGTTCAGGAAACGGGCAAGAAGTTCACGGTGCAGGAAATCGAAAGCACGCTGACGGAAGGCGTAGCCGCCATACTGGCGGCTGACAAGGCATCTCTCGGAGGCGACCAGCCGTTCCACGAACTCGGGATCGACTCACTCGGCCTCGTCGAGATCCTGGTATTCATCGAGAAGACCTTTAAACTCCAACTGATCCACTCGGACCTTACACGACAAGACTTCGAGACAATCCGGTCCCTGGCGTCCTTCATCCACAAGAACCTGTAGCATGATCTCCGAGTACCTATCAGTCAAGAACAAATACTACCTCAGCGGCTTCGACTGGGTGATGGGGACCATCGACCTCATCATGAAGAACGCCACCTGCGCAGGGAACTCCTCGCAGATCGTCTTCATGCTCGATGCTCCGCCCGACGAGGCCTTCGTCCGCGAATCGCTGCGGCGCTTCCTCCGTTTTTTCCCGGTCATCAACGGCCGCGTGTCCCGGCACTGGACGCTCACTCCCTACTGGAAGATACCGAACGGGCCCAGGGAACATCCCCTGCCGCTCACGGTCACCCGGCTGGACGGAGCGTCCCGCGACCGGGACCTCCTGTCGGTCCTGACGCGATCCATCAATACGCCATTCACCGGAAGCGACGAACACCTGGCGTTCCACCTGGTCTACGGAATGAGCGAGCAGTGCTTCGCCATGACCTTCGATCACCGACTCTTTGATGCGAGGGGAGCCGAGGCTTTCGTGGGGCTGCTCCAGCGCTATCTCGCCGCAAACTCGGACGATGTCGTCGGCAACATCCGGCTGATCCAGGACTATGACCTGTCCGGTTGGAAGAACAAGTTCCTCGCCGGACAGGTCGTGAACCGCAAGGTCCGGTCGCTCTCCGGGGAGCCGGTGCGTGCCGTGCCGGTCAGCCTGAGCAGCAGCAGCCGGGGTTTCCGGTTCCGGATCATCGCCTTCAACGAGGAAGAGACGAAGCGGATCACGAACAACGCCTATGATGAGGCCGGGTACCTGATGATCATGCCCTACCTGTTCAGCCGCGTGATCCAGGGTCTTCACCGCCTGTTCGAGGGCAGGGGGGCGGCTCCCGGGGCCTATGTGGTGCCCGTTTCGACAGACATGCGCCGCGCAAAGGACATCAGGGAAGAGCTGTTCTTCAACCAGAACTCGATGTTCTTCTTTCAGATAAAGCCGGAGGACGTGGGCGATCGAAAACGGCTGATCACCGTGATCCGCAGCCAGCTTTACGAGCAGACGCAGAACCGCTTCCCGGAAAAGCTCGCTGCTGCCGGCGCCCTGACTCGAATCGCCCCCCTCCCGCTGCTGGAACGTATCTTTCATCTTCCCATGGAGGGAAAGATAGCTTCGTTCTGCTTCTCGCACGTGAGCAAGGACGCCTTTGTGTCCGCGGACCTGCTTGGCGCGAAGATCGTAAACCTGTTCCACATGCCGAGAACACCCGTGCCGCCGGGGATAGGCGTCTTCTTTAATTCGTACAGCAGGCGGCTGAACGCGACGATCTCCTGTCTCGACGGCTTGTTTGGTGACGAAGAACTGGAGACCCTGGAGCGTGACCTCCGATGCAGTCTCTGATCGACAGGAGGGAAGGAACGATCGTTGGTGAAGTTCTGGTCGCAGGAGGGGGAGTCGCCGGCGTTGCAGCGGCAATCAGCGCAGCCCGGAAAGGGTGCCGCGTCATCCTGGTTGAAAGATCGGGCCGGCTGGGCGGGACCGGTACGCACGGCATGCTTCGGACGATCTGCGGGCTCTATGCCGGCGGGAGTTCTGAACCCGGGGAAACACTGAACCCCGGAGTAACGCGGGAGATTGCTGCCGCGCTCTTGAAAAAGTCTCCCCGGCGGACCGTCCAGAAGGCAGGGAAGGTCTTTGTCCTGCCCTACGAGTCAGCGGACCTTGAACAGGTCCTGGGAGAACTCTGCCGGAACGAGCAGGGAATAGAGGTGATTCGTGAGAGTGTTGCGATCGCGGTCACCGCAGACTGCGGCACAATCGACGGGATCCTCGTCGATCAAAAGGGCATGCACGTGACGCTCCGAACATCGGCCGTGATCGACTGCACAGGAAGCGGCGAGATCGGGTTTCTGGCAGGGGCCGAGTTCGACTGTGCGCCTCCCAACGAGATCCAGATGGCCGGCTACACGGTCCGGGTCAGCGGCCTCCAGGGCCAGGACCAGGCGCTTTCAATCAAGGTACCCTTCGTGCTGGCACAGGCTGTGGAGCACGGGCAGCTCTCTTCCAGCATGCGTTTCACGGCGTTCCACCCCGGTGATGCTCCGGAGGAAGGTTATCTCAAGTTCAGCACCGAGGAGCAGGAACACCCTGATCGCGAAACGCGGGTGCGGGGGGAAGTCAGCCGGGCAATGGCCATCCTCGCGGCAAGGCTCCCTTCTTTTCGCGAAGCCGTGATCCGGGAAGCCTCCGGAGTTCTGGACCGGGAGGGCAGAAGGATCCGCGGCGAGTACGTCCTGAGCGAAGAGGACGTGCTTTCGGCAAAGAAGTTCTCCGATGGCGTTGTAAAGAATTCGTGGCCCATTGAGCTCTGGGACCGGACCAAGGGGCCCGTGTATCGGTACGTGCCCCAGAACGATTACTACGAAATACCGTTCCGCTGCCTGAAGGTCAAAGGGTTTCATAATCTCCTCACTGCCGGACGCTGCATTTCCGTATCGCATCAGGCACTCGGCTCCGTTCGGGTGATGGGCGCGTGCATCGCCCTGGGGGAAGCGGCGGGCCGGGCCGCAGCCGAGTTGGTCAGGTCCGGTCAGTACCCGGCTTTCGGGAAATGATCCCCTGTGAATGAGGAACTGCCCGACCGGTTTGGCGTGAACGGTTAACAGGCCTTTTTTTGAAATCTTTGTTATCTTTGTTCAATCACGAAAGGGAGTTACAGCATGACACAGACGACGACATCGGTAGACGCCAGGCCTGGGAAGGCCTTTGGAAAGAACAAGCCCCTCACCATCCTTCTCATCAAACCGCACTCGCACCTTCTCGTGGCAAGGAGGCTCCAGGACTTCCTTCACCTCGAGCCCCTGGAGCTCGAAATCGTGGCGGGAGGGGTCCCGAAGGAGGACCGGGTGCTGATCGAGGACATCGCACTGGAAAAAGACCCGGTGGCCTTTTTCGAACAACGCGTGCGGGAGCTCCAGCCGGACATCATCGGGTTCACGGCTTACAGCAACCAGTCGGCCATCGTAAAAGACCTTGCCAAACGGGCGAAAATGCTGGTGCCCGGCGTCCTGACCGTGGCCGGCGGCATCCACGCCACGATCATTCCTGCGGACTACGCCGGTTCGGACATGGACCTGGTCGTTCGCGGGGAAGGCGGCACGGCATTCGAAGGCATTATCCACCGCTATAAGAAAGGTGAAACCCTTGCGGACGGAGATGCGGTCCTCGCGGTACAGGACATCGAGTTCACCCGGAAGGCGGGCGCGAAGCCGCCTCTCTTTCCGGCTGTCGAAGCGATCCCAAGGCCCCGTCGCGAGCTCGTCGACCGCAAGCGGTATTTCTCGGTCTGGACCTCGCCGGACGGTAACAACCGGCTGGAGACCATGTACCCCTCCATTGCCACGATCAGGACCTCGACGGGGTGCGCCTACAGTTGCGCGTTCTGCGTGGTCCATCACATGATGAGCGGCAAATACCTTCAGCGAAGCCCCGAGGACGTGGTGGACGAGATCGCGGGCATCCAGGAAGATTACATCTACTTCGTTGACGACGAGACCTTCCTGAACCCAAAGCGGCTCACGGATATCGCGAACCTGCTGAAAGCACGCGGCATAAAGAAAAAGTTCGTGAGCTGGGCCCGCGCCGACACTATCGTCCATCATCCCGAACTATTCAAGCTCTGGAAAGAGGTCGGCCTCCACATCGTCTACGTAGGGCTGGAGGCCATGGACGAGGAACGCCTCAAGGATTACAAAAAACGAACCTCGGTGGAGACGAACAGGAAAGCAGTGCAGATTCTGCGGGAGGCGGGCATCCTGCTGCACGGCTCGCTGATGGTGGATCCCGGGTTCACGGTCGAGGATTTCCGGAGGCTCGAAAGGGTCATTATCGAACTCATCCCGTCCGAGGTTTCGTTCACGGTCTTTTCCCCTTCGCCGGGAACCGAACTGTGGCACAAACACCAGAACGACTACATCATCGATTCGTACCTCTACTACGACTGCATGCACACCGTGCTGCCGACAAAGATGGACATGAAAAAGTTCTACGCGCACTTCGCCCGGCTCTACAGCATCGGCTGGCGCCACAATCCGCTCCGGCTGAACAAGACGAAGGTTCCCTTCCGTGAGATCGTGCGGAGCATCAAGAACGGCACGAAGTACGTCATCGCGATGCGGAATATCTATAAGGACTATCTGCCCAAGAAAATGTAAGACGAACAGAGCGGCGTTGCCGCGGGAAGGCTCAACGGCACACAGTATTTTCTGGCCATGATTCTTCACGAATTCTGCGCCTCCCGTGCTGCTCGACCGGAATTTTCCTTTCATGAATATTTTCGACATCATTAAGCGTGAAACTGAGCCGTTCGCCGGGAAGGCGGCAGTCATCCAGGGTGATTCAAGCATAACCTACGGTCAGCTGATCGCTTCGGCCGGGATGTTTGCGGAAACGCTGCGGCGGAAGGGTGTCTCCCGGACCCACCGCGTCGGGCTCCTGTGTGATGACGGCATCGACTACATCATTGCCAGCCTCGCCATCCTGTCTCTTTCCGCCGCCGTTACGCCGGTTTCCCCGGAGCAGACCGCCGATGAGATCGAGACGGTCATCGACCGGATCGACGTGGATTACCTCATTGCGGAGCCGCGGCTGAGACCCGAAGGGTACGGTGAACCGCTGCCCTCTGAAGGTCTCTCTCAGAAAGAATTGATCCTGGTTAAACGGACGGTGCGGGCGCGGCCGCCATCCGAATATTTCCGCATCAACCCGGCCTTTATCCGCTTCAGCTCCGGCACGACCGGTACGAGCAAGGGTGTAGTGCTGTCCCATGAGGCGATTCTCGACCGGACCGATGCTGCTGACAAGGGCCTGCAGATCACGTCCGCGGACACGGTGCTCTGGGTCCTCTCCATGAGCTATCACTTCGTGGTCACCATCCTGCTCTTTCTCCGGCGGGGCGCCACCATCGTTCTGTGCGGCCATCGCTTTCCGGAGTCCCTGATCGAAGGCATCACGAGGAGCAAGGGGACCTTCATCTATGCTTCACCCTTTCATTACAGTCTCCTTTCCCGCTCCGGTCTTTTGACCAAGGATTCGCTCCGGAATGTCCGCATGGCCGTTTCGACCGCGATCAGGCTTCCCGAACAGGTTGCAGAAGAGTTCTCCGCGAAGTTCGGGTTCGAACTGACCGAGGCCTATGGCATCATCGAGGTCGGCCTGCCCTTTGTCAGGCTCGGCGGCAACAGGGAAAAGAGGGGCTCCGTCGGTAAACCGCTCCCGGATTTCGAGATCAAGCTCGACAACAGGAACGAGAACGGCGTCGGTGAGATCCTCGTCAGGGGCAAGGGAATGCTCGATGCCTACTATTCTCCCTGGCAGGGAAGGGACGATATCCTTGCGGACGGATGGTTCAGGACCGGCGATCTCGGCCGGAGGGACGACGACGGAGACCTGTTCATTGCCGGCAGGGAAAAGGACGTTATCAATTTCGTGGGCATGAAGATCTTCGCCCAGGAAGTAGAGGACGTTCTGAACCGGCATCCGCACGTGCGGGAGTCGCTGGTATACGGCGCACCCCACGCTGTATACGGCCAACTGCCGATGGCCAAGATAGTGCTTCGCGATGGTACCGAGAAGCCGGACATCAATGACCTGCGGAAGTTCTGCTATCAGCACCTGGCCCAGTACAAGGTGCCGAAGGACTTCGAGTTCACGGACCGGCTGCCGAAAACCGCTAGCGGGAAGTTGAAGCGATGAGGGTCCTGCTCGTGAACCCCTTCGGCTCGAACTGGGTCGAGGGGAGTGATGACAAGAGCGAGACTGCCATCCGCATGGCGCCGAACGGTCTCCTCTCGATCGCCGCCTACCTGGAGCAGCGCGGGATCGAAACCGCCATCCATGACTGCCGGGGGCCGGTGACGCGCGTCGGAACGGCCGATGTCCTTGCCCGCGTTTCCGATTTCAGGCCCGACATGGTCGGCTTTACGGCCGTCACGTCGAGCTTCCTGAACGCTTACCATCAGGCAGAGGCGATCAAGGAGTCCTGGCCCGGTGTCAAGATCGTTGTTGGCGGTGTGCATGTGTCGGCGCTGCGCGGCAGTATCCTGGAGCGATTTCCCGCCATTGACCTCCTCGTGACGGGAGAAGGCGAGAAGGCCATGGCTGAGCTGGCTGCGGGTGCGAAGCCGGAGACAGTCCAGGGGCTTGTCTTTCGCGATGGGGGCACGATCAGAGACAACGGGATCAGGACCGATCTCTGCGAGCTTGACTCGCTTCCTTTTCCCGCCTACCATAAACTCGACGGATTTCCCGGAAGCTTCGAGGCAGCACTGTTCAACTATCCGAAAACGCCGACCGCAACGGTAATCTCGAGCCGCGGCTGCCCCTACCAGTGCTCCTACTGCGACCGCTCCGTATACCGCAGGAGCTTCCGGTTCAATTCGGCCGAGTATCTTTACGAGCACATGGCGTTCCTCAAGAAGCGGTTCCACATCCGGCACGTGTTCTTCTACGATGACCTGTTCACCTTCAACCGCGAACGGATCGAGAAGTTTTGCAATCTCCTGCGGGAGAAACCGCTCAAGATGACGTTCAATTGCGCCGTACGCGTGGGCCACGCCGATGACGAAATGCTCAGGATGCTCAAGGCCTCCGGCTGCTGGATGGTCAGCGTCGGCATCGAGTCCGGCGCGCCGGAGATTCTCGCGAGGCACAAGACCAAAATAGATTTCCCCGAGATGCGCTCGACGGTCCGGCGCATTCAAAAGGCCGGGCTCCGCGCAAAGGGACTGTTCATGATGGGGCTCCCGGGCGAGACCGAAGAGACCGTCAAGGTCACGACGGACTTTATCAACGGCCTCGAGCTCGATGACATGAACATGACCAAGTTCACGCCCTTCCCCGGCTCGCCGATCTACCAGACCATCCGGGAAGAAGGCGTTTTCGAGGAGAAATGGGACCTCATGAACTGCCTCAATTTCGTGTTCGTACCGAAAGGAATTTCGTCCAAGGAGCGGCTCGATGAATTATACAAGCAGTTCGTGAAACAGTTCTACACAGGCAGGAACTGGACCCGCAAGTTCGTGCCGCTCATGTTCAAGTCGCCCCACAGCGCCCTCAGGATGATCAGGAGTCTCCCGACGTTCCTCAGGATCAAGGACGATTTTGAACCGAAGGGAAAAGAATAAGAACGGCATGGCATCCTATCGTTAACATAACCCTTCACATAATCATTCCCAGAATATTTCCTCAGTCTTTAGTATCGCTTCCCTTTGTCGGCTTTTTGACAAAACCTATCTCGATATCTATATTTTAATTATCTCTATGTGGCAAGCTCCCTAGCGGGGCCTGTCATGAGAGGTATTGCGGTTCGACGCTGAGACCAACTGCTGTTGCAATATTTTGTTCGCCCGTTCTGTTCGCACTTGTTTGGTCATCAGCGCAGACCGTAAAGGGGCAAAGCCTATGCGTGAGCCATTTGAATTCAAGCAATGCATAACCCTGCTGAAAGCGACAGGCAGTACGGCAAAAACGCTTGCCGAACTTCGTAACCGGCTGGCAACGATAAGCGACCGGTCCCTGTATCACCATACGTACCAGTATTTTCTGAAAGGCCATATCCTGGAATATACCAATGACTTCGCCGAGTGGGCGGGACAGGACCTGGAGGAGCGCGAACTGGCGGAGGAGCTTTCTAATGTGGACCCCTATGATTTCCCCGATATGAACGCATTGCGCGTCGAATTGATGCGTGTGATCCAGGTCTACCTCGAGCGGTTCCCGGAGCCGAGGGAGACCAGGGTTGGCGAGGAGTTCTACTTCAACGAGACGGTAACGCTCGTTTTTCCAGCGGGAGTCCGTGCCAAGAACCTCGCCGAATTCCTTCTCGCCATCAAGTACGTGGACCGAAGCTGTCTGTACTATCATTTTTACGATGCCCGGCTGCGCCTCGGCGGAGCGATGAACGATTTTTCGCAATGGATCGTCGACGCCCTCGGGAAGAAAGAACTCGCCGACAAGCTGATGGCCATAGATCCCTTCGTCCATTCGCTGGAAGGGATACGGGAGCGGATCGTCGAGGCCCTCGAGGCGGAAGTGAAGGTCGATATGGAAGCGGCCGGGGTCCATCATGCTGTCCGGGACGAGGTGACAGAGGAGATGACAACCGCGGGAGGTCGTCATGATTAGTCAATACTATGGGATAGCGCCGAAAGGCGACCTTCTTCTTCTGCAGAAGCTCAGCGGCCGGTTTCAAAAGAGGAAGTTCCTCCATATCAACTCGACCCGGGAGGGGGGCGGTGTCGCCGAGATCCTGCATCGCATGATACCCATGCTCCAGGAGTTCGGCATCGATGCCCGGTGGGAGGTCATCAAGGGCGACGCGGCCTTTTACGACATGACGAAGAAGATCCATAATTCGCTGCAGGGCGAACCGGAGTTCTTCACAAAAGACATGTGGGATTACCATCTCGAGGTCAACAGAAGGAATGCCGAGACCCTGGACCTTGAAGCGGACGCCGTATTGATCCATGACCCGCAACCGGCGCCCCTGATCCTCTTCAGGAAGAGCGGCGCCTGGATCTGGAGATGCCACATCGATGTTTCCAATCCCCGCAGGGATACCTGGGACGCCCTCAGGCGGTACTGCGAGCAATACGACGCCGCCGTCTTTTCCGTATCGAAGTTCGCGAAGGCCATGCGCATGCACGAGTTCATTGTTCCGCCTTCGATCGATCCGGTCAGCGAGAAGAACCGCGAGCTTTCGCCGGAAGAGATCCAGGATTCGGTGAACAGGTTCGACATCCCCCTCGACCGCCCGGTCATCCTCCAGGTCTCGCGGTTCGACCGGTTCAAGGACCCCATCGGCGTGATCAAGGCGTACCGCATGGCGAAAAAATACAACGATTGCGTGCTCGTTCTTGCCGGCAGCCCGGCCTCGGACGACCCGGAAGGGGAGAAGGTCCTTGACGAAGTAAAACAGAATGCGGCCGATGATCCCGATATCCGCATCCTGATGCTTCCTCCGTTCAGCGACAGAGACATCAATGCCCTGCAACGGATGGCGACGGTCGTGCTCCAGAAGTCCCTGAAAGAAGGGTTTGGTCTGACCGTGTCCGAGGCGATGTGGAAGGGAAAACCGGTCATCGGCGGCGCCGTAGGCGGCATTCCGCTCCAGATCATGCACAGCGTTACCGGCTTCCTTGTCCACTCCATTGAGGGGACTGCGTTCAGGATACGTCAGCTCCTGAACAACCCGGACATGGGAAAGAAAATGGGCGAGCAGGCCAGGGAGTTTGTCCGGAACAATTTCCTGATCACGAGGCAGATGCGGGATTATCTCTCGATCTGGTATTCCCTCGAGAACGACGGCCTGCGGACCCTGGAACTGTGACCCCGGGCAAATCGCCGGAACGGAGAACGGAAGGTTACTATGCCTGAGGGAAGAACTATGGGTCGGGCGCGCAGGGTCCGGGAAGGCTTGCTCGGCGCCCGGTTCCACGAGAAGGTGACCGGTCGGTTCACGGTCTGGGCGCCTTTTGCAAGAAGCGTTGCCGTAAGGATTGTTTTTCCTGAAACGCGCGTCATTCCCATGGTGCAGAACAGCCGCGGCTATTGGCATGCCGTTGCGCACGGCCTCGTTCCCGGGGCCAAGTATGTTTACCGGCTCAATGATGAAAAAGACAGGCCCGACCCCGCGTCCCGGTTCCAGCCCGAAGGAGTCCATGGCCCATCGCAGCTGGTCGATCCCGCCGAATTCGATTGGAATGACGATGACTGGCAGGGCATGCCTTTTCGCGATCTCGTGATCTACGAGGTGCATATCGGCGCTTTTACGCCGGCCGGCACCTTTGAGGCCGCTGTTTCCCGCCTTGATCACCTGAAGGACCTGGGCGTCACGGCGATCGAGATCATGCCCGTTGCCCAGTTCCCCGGCAGCAGAAACTGGGGCTACGACGGCGTGTATCCTTTCGCACCCCAGAACACCTATGGCGGGCCGCCGGGATTGAAGGCGCTCGTGGACGCCTGCCACCGGCAGGGGATCGCAGTCATCCTCGACGTGGTCTACAACCACCTGGGACCGGAGGGCAATTATCTCGGTGCATTCGGCCCGTATTTCACCGCGAAATACCGGACGCCCTGGGGCGAAGCGGTCAATTTCGACGGCCCGTACAGCGATGAGGTGCGTACGTACTTCATCGAGAACGCGCTCTACTGGGTCACCGAATACCACTTCGACGGTCTTCGTCTCGATACCATCGACCGGATGTATGATTTCGGGGCCAGGCATTTCCTGGCTCAACTGGCAGCAGCCGTGCACCGGAGGGCGGATGAACTGGGGCGGCAGATCTTCCTCATTGCCGAGAGCGATTTGAACGATGTCAGGGTCATCAACCCGGTGGGACTGGGCGGATACGGCATCGACGCGCAATGGAACGATGACTTTCATCACGCCCTGCACGCACTGGTGACCGGTGAGCGAAACGGCTACTACCAGGACTTCGGAATGATCGAACATCTGGCAAAGGCGTTCCGGGAAGGCTTTGTCTACTCGGGCGAGTATTCCCAATACCGGAAACGGAAGCACGGGAACTCCTCAAAAGACGCAGCGGCGATCCGGTTCATCGTCTTTTCCCAGAACCACGATCAGGTCGGGAACAGGGTGCTGGGAGAGCGGCTTTCCTCGATCGCAACATTCGAACAACTCAAGCTGGCGGCAAGCTGCGTCATCCTTTCACCCTTTGTGCCGTTCCTGTTCATGGGTGAGGAATACGGTGAGCCGTCGCCGTTCCAGTATTTCGTACATCACACCGACGAGACCCTCGTCAGGGCGGTGAGGGAGGGACGGTCATCGGAGCTAGCCCCTCTTTCAGAAAAGGGAACGGTCCCGGACCCTCAGGACGAAAACACCTTCCACCGGTCCAAGATCGACCCGGGCCTCCGAAGTTCGGGCAAGCACAAGATCCTGTTCGAATATTACAGAGCGCTGCTGCACCTGAGAAGGTTCCTTCCCGCACTCTCGAACCTCAGGAAGGAAGTCATGGAAGTCACGGGCTATGAACCGGAACGTGTGCTTCTCATCCGGGGCTATCAGGAAGGTAACCAGGTCCTCATTCTATTTTCTTTCAACGACGATCCGGTGGCCGTTTCGGCGGTCCTGCCGGGGGGGGCATGGCATAAACTGATCGATTCCTCCTCGAGCGAATGGGGCGGAACATCGGAACGCGCCGAACAAACGGTAACGCCGAACGGCGGAGAGGTACTTCTTCAGATGAACCCGCACAGCGCCGTCCTCTATGCTCGTCAGGAGGAGGGGCCATGATGCCGGACCTTCCCGGGCCGATAATACCCGGCTCCACATACCGCCTTCAGTTCAATCAATCATTCACATTCCGTGATGCGTCGCGCGTCATCGCCTATCTCCATGACCTCGGCATCACGGACATCTATGCATCTCCCTATTTTAAAGCGAAACAGGGAAGCCCTCACGGCTATGACATCGTTGACCATAATCAACTGAATCCCGAGATCGGCACCGAGTCCGACCACGCCGCCATGATCGACGAACTGCGGCGGCACGGCATGGGCCAGGTGCTGGACATCGTTCCCAACCACATGTGCATCGAAAGCCCGGGAAACCGATGGTGGTCCGATGTGCTTGAGAACGGACGTGCTTCGACGTATGCACGCTACTTCGATGTCGACTGGTTCCCGGTAAAAAAAGAGCTCCTGAACAGGATCCTGATACCCGTTCTCGGCGACCAGTACGGCAAGGTTCTCGAGGACCAACAGCTCTCGGTCGCTTTCGCGGAAGGGACCTTTTTCGTACGCTATTTGGAATATAAGTTCCCTCTGCAGCCCACGACATACGATTTTGTCCTGAAGCAGCATCTGCAGGAATTGCAGGATCGTTTGACACAGGACGATCCCCATGTCGCCGAGTTATTGAGCATCATGACCGCGTCAAAACACCTTCCGTCCTCTCTGGAGACCGGGTCGGCAACCATCGAAGAACGCAATCGTGAGAAGGAGGTCATCAAACGGCGTCTGGACGCGCTTTATCAGGGATCTTCGGAGATCAGGGTGCATATCGACGGGAATCTCAGGGCCTTCAACGGTACGAAAGGAGACCCGAAGAGCTTTGATCTTCTCGACGAACTGATGAACCAGCAGATCTACCGCCTTTCCCACTGGCGTGTTGCAACGGACGAGATCAATTACCGGAGGTTCTTCGATGTCAACGGCCTGGCAGCGATCCGTATGGAGGATCCGGCCGTCTTCGCAGCCGCCCACGCTCTGATCTTCCGGATGGTCGGAAGCGGCAGCGTCACCGGTCTCCGGGTAGACCATGCCGACGGCCTTTATAACCCGGTCGAATACCTTCACTGGCTGCAGCGCGGCTGTTTGATCCATCAGGTCCTGGCGAGGCGATCCAGAGGGGCAAATGAGCCGCTTCCGGCGGACCACCTGATCGAGGCGGAACGGGAACTGGGCGACGGCTATAACAAGGCTGTCCTGGAAGACCCCGGGTACAAGCCTTTCTACATCGTGGTGGAAAAGATCCTGACAAAAAGCGAACGAATGCCCGCGGACTGGCCGGTCTCCGGATCGACCGGTTATGTCTTTCTGAATTCAGTGAACGGCATCTTTGTCGACGGCGAAAATGCGAAGGCTTTTGACGGGATCTACGATAAGTTCATTCACCAAAAAACCGAATTCACGGAGCTCATGTATGAAAAGAAGAAACTCGTGATGCAACTCGCCATGGCAAGTGAGCTGAACACGCTCGCACGGTACCTGGATGAACTCTCGGAAAAGAACCGCCACACCCGCGATTTTACCCTGAACAGCCTCAAGAGCGCGATCGTGGAGGTGATCGCGTCTTTCCCCGTTTACCGGACCTACATCAACACCTGGCACGTGAGCGACCGCGATGCACAGTACATCGAACAGGCGGCGTCGCGCGCCAAACGGAGAAATCCGGCAGTCAATGGATCCATTTTCGACTTCCTCGAGGACGTGCTCCTGCTCCGGTTCCCGGAGGACTCGAGCGACAAGGATAAGGCAGAATGGTTGGACTTCGTGATGAGGTTCCAGCAGCAGACCGGGCCGGTCATGGCGAAGGGCGTCGAAGACACGGCCCTAAGCGTCTACAACCGCCTCGTTTCGCTGAATGAAGTGGGGGGCATGCCCGAACGATTCGGCATGACCCCCGAGACGTTCCACGGTCTGAATATCGAGCGGATAAAAAATTGGCCGCACTCTCTCATTACCACATCGACGCACGATACCAAACGAAGCGAGGACGTCCGGGCGCGTATCAACGTTCTGTCGGAAATTCCCCATGAGTGGGGGGACCGGAGCAGGAGATGGGCTGAACTGAACAGGAAAAAGAAAAGCGTAATTGATGGCGAAAATATGCCTGACCGGAACGACGAATACCTGCTGTACCAGACGCTCGTCGGCGTCTGGCCGAATGAAATGCCGGGGCAGGAAGCCTATGACCGTTTTGTTCAGCGCATCAGGGAATACATGCTCAAGGAAGCCCGAGAAGCAAAGGTGAACACGAGCTGGATCAACCCGAACAAGGCCTACGAAGACGCGCTGCTGGCCTTCATCGACGCTGTCCTGACCTCACCGGGCGGCAATCCCTTCCTGAATGAACTGCTGCCCTTTCAGCAGATGGTCTCCTGGTACGGCATGTTCAACTCTCTTGCCCAGACCCTCCTCAAGATCACCTCTCCCGGGGTGCCCGACTTTTATCAGGGCACCGACCTGTGGGACTACAGCCTCGTGGACCCCGATAACCGGGGGCCCGTCGATTACGGCAAACGAATGGGGATGCTGGCAGGTCTGAAGGACCTTGAGCGAAGGACGGGGGCCAGGATTCTCTGCCGTGACCTTTCAACACACATGGATGACGGCAGGATCAAGCTGTATCTTACCTGGAAAGCCCTCAATTTCAGGAAGTCCGAACGGAAGTTATTCTCGGAAGGGGAATATGTTCCGCTAGAAGCGGACGGCCCGCGGTCCGGGAACATATGTGCCTTTGAACGCTGGTCCGGCCAGGCTGCGGCGATCACCGTGGTGCCCCGGTTCCTGACCCGTATCACTTCCGGCCTTGGAGCACTGCCCTTCGGTGCTTCCGTATGGGAAGGCAGCGCACTGATCCTGCCGAGGGAAGCGGGAACTGAATATCGCAACGTCTTCACCGGTTTGGTCCTTTCTTCGGCCCTTCAAGGCAGGGGAAGGACCGGGCTGTCGCTTTCCGATGTCTTTTCGGACTTTCCCGTTGCGCTTCTCGAGCGGGTAGAGAGGGCGCCCAGTTTCGCGTGACGATTCTCCGATGCAGGCTCCGCATTCTTTCGATCTTTTGTTCTCCTGCGTATCATCACGCTAAGAAATTACTTGACAGCGTTCCCTGTGTTAAGGTAATGTGCATGTACGACAGGAAATTCTCTTTAAGTCTGGTCCAGAGAGGCCAGGAAGGGTTCGAAATGAAAAATTATGAGAGCGGAATAACGTCGTTAAACACGCGCGGAGACCTTCTTCCTATTCAGGGATGAAGGTTTTTTTGTGCCTTTTCACAGGGTTGCGGGAGCGGGAATGAACGGGAAGGAAAAAGCACTTATTCTTGACACAACCGGGATCGACCGGGCAGTCACGAGGATCGCCCACGAGATCCTGGAAAAAAACCGGGGCGCAAGGGACCTGGTGCTCGTTGGGATCCAGCGGGGAGGCGTGCATATTGCCAGGCGGCTGGCTGCCAAGGTGCGCGAGATCGAGAAGGTCGAGGTCCCGGTCGGGATCCTGGACATCACGATGTACCGGGATGACCTGGCAACACGGAAGTCGCAACCCGTTCCCCATACGACGAACATTCCCTTCGATATCCAGGATAAGATCATGGTTCTCGTTGACGACGTTCTCTTCACCGGCAGGACGATCCGGGCCGCCCTGAACAGCATCATGGACTACGGCAGGCCGCAGCGGATCCAGCTCGCGGTGCTGGTCGACCGGGGGCACCGGGAGCTCCCCATCAGGGCCGACTACGTAGGCAAAAACCTGCCCACATCCTCGAAGGAAAAAGTGGAAGTGATGCTTGCCGAGGACGGGGTGGAGGAAAAGGTCGTGATATTGGGAGAGTAGAATCGTTTGCGGATTCGGAGTGCGGAATAAAAAACATAAAACAAACTAGCCACAGAGGACACGGAGACCGCCGACAATGAATGCATAAAACTGATTTTTCCCGTATTCGTTTTTCCTCTGAGTTCCCTGCGAGCTCTGTGGCGACAAAGTTTTAAGGTTTCGGAAGGAAGGACATGGCTCTCAGTTCAAAAGACCTGCTCGGCATAAAAGGCATGGCCGCTGATGAGATCAATCTCATCCTCGATACGGCCGCGACCTTCAAGGACGTTTCCGAGCGGGACATCAAGAAGGTCCCGACGCTCCGCGGCAAGACCGTGATCAACCTGTTCTATGAGGCGAGCACGCGCACGCGGACCTCCTTCGAACTGGCAGGTAAGCGGCTGTCGGCCGATGTGATCAACATCTCGACCTCGACGAGCAGCGTGGTCAAGGGCGAGACGCTGCTCGATACAGCTCGAAACATCGAGGCGATGAAGTGCAACATCATCATTGTCCGGCACTCCTGCTCGGGAGCTCCAGAATTCCTCTCGACGCGACTCACCAGTTCGGTCATCAACGCAGGCGACGGTTTCCATGAACATCCGACGCAGGCGCTTCTCGATATGTTCACGATCCGTGAAAAGCTGGGAAAGCTCGACGGCCTGAATGTCGCGATCGTAGGTGACATTACCCACAGCAGGGTGGCGCGATCCAACATTTACGGGCTCACGACCATGGGAGCGAAGGTGCGTGTCTGCGGCCCGCCGACCATGATGCCGCCCGGGATCGAGAGCCTGGGGGCGAAGGTTTGCAGCGACATGGACGAGGCGATCGACGGCGCCGACGCGGTCATGATGCTCCGGCTCCAACTCGAGCGGCAGGCTGCCGGCCTGTTCCCTGGCGTCCGGGAATATGCGCGGCTCTACGGCATGAACAGCACCCGGCTGGCCCGTGCCCGCAAACATGTGATCGTCATGCATCCCGGCCCGATCAACCGGGGGGTTGAGATCGCTTCGGATGTGGCCGATCATTCCTCGGTCATCCTGGACCAGGTGACGAACGGCGTTGCCGTGCGGATGGCCGTGATGTTCCTGCTGTCTGGTGGCGGTAAAGCGGAAGCAGAGCCGCACGGCGAGCGACGTAAGAACGTCAGTAACTGAAGAATCAAAATCTTCTCAGAATAGATACTGATTTACCACGGCATCCTCTTCTGTAAAAAGGTGTACGCATGAAAATAGTGATCAAGAACGGCCATGTGATCGATCCCGCCAACAAGGTGGATGGTAAGCTCGACATTCTTCTGTCTGACGGCAGGGTCGCGAAGATCGGCCAGCCCGGCTCGATCTCTGAGAACGGTGCCAAGGTCATCGACTCAGCGGGCATGCTCGTCGTTCCCGGCCTCGTCGATATGCATGTCCACCTGCGCGAGCCCGGCTTCGAGTATAAGGAGACGATAACGACGGGCACGGATGCGGCAAAGGCAGGCGGGTTCACCTCGGTCTGCTGCATGCCGAACACCAGCCCGGTGAACGACAACCGGTCGGTAACGGAGTTCATCCTGGCCCGTGCGAAAGGCGCTGCTGCCAACGTGTTCCCGATCGGCGCGATCACGAAAGGGTCAAAGGGCGAGGAACTGGCCGAGATGAACGACCTGCACGATGCTGGCTGCCTCGCCATTTCCGATGACGGGAGACCCGTGGCGAACGCGGGCATGATGCGCCGGGCCATGGAGTATTCAAAGATATTCGACCTTCTGGTGATCTCCCACTGCGAGGACAGTTCGCTGTCCGCAAAGGGAGTGATGAACGAAGGCTCCGTCTCAACGGAGCTCGGCCTTCGCGGGATCCCCTGCGCGGCGGAGGACGTAATGACCGCCCGTGATATCGCGCTTGCCGAGCTGACGGGATGCAGGCTGCACATCGCCCACGTGAGCACCGCCGGCTCGGTCGAGCTGGTACGAGCCGCAAAGGCGCGCGGCGTGAAGGTATCGGCGGAGACCTGCCCTCACTATTTTGCCTTGACCGACGAGGCTGTGCGGGGGTACAACACCATGGCGAAGATGAACCCCCCGCTCCGGACCGCCGGGGACGTTGAGGCCGTGAGAAGAGGCCTGCGCGACGGTACCCTCGATGTGATCGCGACCGACCATGCGCCCCACGCCCTGGATGAAAAGAACGTCGAGTTCGATCATGCGCCGTTCGGGGTCGTCGGGCTCGAGACATCCCTGGGTCTCACCCTCAGGCTCGTAGGTGAAGGCATCCTTTCCCTTGAAGACGCGGTGCGCAAGTTAAGCCTGAATCCGGCAGCCATCCTCAAAGCGGGGAAGGGGACCCTTGCCGTCGGCGCTGATGCGGATGTCACGATCATCGATCCGAATGCGGAATGGACCGTCGACCCCTCTCAGTTCAAGTCTCGTTCAAAGAATACGCCCTTTGCCGGATGGAAACTGAAGGGGAGGGCAGTTCAAACGATCGTGGGAGGAAGAGTATAAGTGCTGAGTTCGGAGTTCAGAACCCGGGTGAAACAGCTTGCCCTCACGATCCTTCTGCTGCTCGTCTGGGTCCACACGGGTTTCACGGCCCAGGACCAGCAGATCCAGCAAAGGCTTTCGGCGCTCGAGAAGATTCAGGGGGCGTTCTCGTTCATCGTGCTCGGCGACAACCGTTCCGGAGATGAAACGTACCGGAAGATCGTCTCCCTGGCCATGCAGCGGAAGCCCGGCTTCGTCCTGAATACGGGCGATATGATCGCTACGCCGGGCAGCGAGGAGGAATGGTCCAAGTTCTGGGACCTGTCCAGACCGATCACCGTGCCGTACTTTCTGGCCGTTGGCAATCACGACGCACACCCGAAGGTACCGTTCAGTGAAAAGATGTACCGGGAACAGGTCGACCTTCCCGGTAACGAACTGTATTACTCCTTTGTCGCCGGCAATGCGCTGTTCATCGTTCTCGACTCCTGTATCGAAGACCAGGAAAAGAGGATAGCCGGAGAGCAGCTGAAGTGGCTTGAAGGGGTCCTCTCGAGCTCGGACAGGATACACAAGTTCGTGTTTCTCCACCATCCCCTGTACACCGACCCGGGCACGGGCCATCACGCAGGCGACAGCCTGGACAAATACCCGAAAGAGCGGGACGCGCTGGAGGCCCTCTTTGTGAAATACCGGGTGCAGGCGGTCTTTGCCGGACACGAGCATATGTACCGGCGAAAGACCGTCGATGGGATCGCGCACGTCATTACCGGCGGCGGAGGCGCGCCGCTGTACGGCAAGAACGAGGAGGGCGCGTTTCACCACTTTGTCCGGGTGACGGTCGACGGGGACAGGGTGAGCGCGGAAGTGATCGACATAAACGACAGGGTGAGGGACAGGTTTTAGCGCTGAGCCCGGAGTGCGGCTTCATAGCGTGAAAAGGGGGAAGGAAACCAGGGTATGAAAAAAGCGATCCTTGCATTGGCCGACGGCCTGGTGTTCGAAGGATACTCCTTCGGAGCGGAGGGAGAGACGAGCGGTGAGATCGTGTTCAACACGAGCATGACCGGGTACCAGGAGATCCTGACGGATCCGTCGTACAAGGGGCAGATCGTCACCATGACCTATACGCAGATCGGCAACTATGGCGTGAACCCCGAGGACGTGGAGTCGGGCCGGCCCTATGTCGAAGGCTTCATCGTCAAGGAATACTGCGAGTCCGCCAGCAACTGGCGGTCGAAAAAATCCCTCCATGAGTATCTCGCCGAGAATCGTATTGTCGGCATCCACGGGATCGACACGCGGGCGCTGACCCGCCACCTTCGGGATCAGGGGGCCCAGCCGGGAGTCATCTCCTCAAAGGACCTGAACCCGGAAAGTCTTGTCGCGAAAGCAAAGAAACTTCCGAAGATGAGCGGCCTCGATCTCGCCAAGGACGTGACGTGCAAGGAGCCGTACCCCTGGGACCAGGGGGACTGGGACCTGGCGCGGGGTTATGCCGGGAAGCCTGCATCGCGGTACCGGGTCGTGGCCTATGATTACGGGATCAAGCGGAACATCCTGCGGCTCCTGACGAGCGCCGGCTGCGACGTGACCGTGGTCCCGGCAACGATGCCGGCCGAAGAGGTGCTCGCCCTGAAGCCCGACGGCGTATTCCTGTCGAACGGGCCGGGCGATCCGGAACCGGTTACTTATGCCATCGAGAACATCAGGAAGATCCTGGGAAAGAAGCCGGTCTTCGGCATCTGCCTGGGCCAGCAGCTGCTGGGCCTTGCCCTCGGCGGCAGGACCTACAAGCTCAAGTTCGGGCATCATGGCGCGAACCAGCCGATCATGGACCTGACGACGCGCAAGGTGGAGATTGCCGCGGAGAACCACGGGTTCGCCGTTGACATGGAGACCGTGAAGGACGAGGTCGTGATGACGCACGTGAACCTGAATGATAATACCTGCGAGGGTTTCCGGCACAAGACTCTTCCGGCCTTTTCGGTCCAATATCATCCCGAAGCATCACCGGGCCCGCACGACAGCAGGTACCTGTTCCAGCGGTTCACGGACATGATGGAGAAGTGCAAAGAGAAAAGTTCAACAACGGATGAACAAGGATTGACACGGATAACAGCGGGAAGTGACAGCCGCAAGAAGGCACGAGAGGCGCAGGAGCTGATTTAAAAACATATTGTGATCTCTTTATGCCCGCGTTTTGGCAACAAGGGTGTGCTTATTTGCGGCAAATCAAATCCTGATTGTTTTACCGGTGTTCATCTGTGTTAACCTGTGGTTTCAACGGGTATTATGGTTTCAGTTTCACAAACAGAATTACAAATTCGCATCGAGGCTGCCTACAATCTCCTCGAATCCTGCCGTGTCTGCCCCCGGGAATGCGGGGTGAACCGTCTGAAGGACGACAAACTCGGCTTCTGCCGTTCCGGCCTGAAGGCAGTTGTTTCGAGCGCGAGCCCCCATCTCGGCGAGGAACCGCCTCTTTCGGGAGCGAAGGGTTCGGGGACCATTTTTTTCGCCAACTGCAATCTGCGGTGCGTTTATTGCCAGAACTATCCTATCAGCCAGCTCGGGACCGGCACGGAGCGTACGCCGGGCGAGATCTCCTGCCAGATGACCTGGCTGCAGGAGCAGGGGTGCCACAACCTGAATCTGGTGACGCCGACCCATTTCATGCCGCAGATCCTGAAGGCGCTCGGCATAGCACGGGAGCGAGGGTTCGACCTGCCCATCGTGTACAACACGAGCGGCTACGATTCGGTTGAATCGCTCAAGCTCCTTGATGGCATCGTGGATATCTATCTGCCGGACATGCGGTATTCCGATGAGGCTGTTGCACGGCGCTATTCTGCGGCGTCCCAGTATCCGGAAGTCAACCGGGCTGCCGTCCGGGAGATGTACCGGCAAGTGGGCAACCTGGTCGTCGATGAAACCGGCCTGGCAAAGCGAGGGCTCATCATCCGCCACCTCGTCCTGCCGGGCGGTCTCTCCGGCACCGAGAGCGTGATGAAGTTCCTGGCCGAAGAGATTTCGAAGGATGTCCACATCAGCCTCATGTCCCAGTACTTCCCGGCGTACAAGGCAACCCAGATCAAGGAGCTGTCTCGCAGGATCACGGCCGGGGAATATGAGGAGGCGCGGCAGATCATGGACAAGTATGGGCTCGAGAACGGGTGGGTGCAGGAGTTCGAGTAAGAATAAGATCTACAGGGGGACACGGTGACCGGGGAGAAATAGGGAAAGACCCGTTGTATGCATGGACCATTGAGCAATGAACTCCATGCCCTCCGCAACAATCAACTGTTCGACTTCAGGTCGTCTCTGTTAAGGAAGGATTTCATGCCGAAGAGAACCGACATCAAAAAGATCCTGATCATCGGCGCGGGGCCGATCGTGATAGGCCAGGCCTGCGAATTCGATTACTCGGGCGTTCAGGCCTGCAAGGCGCTGAAGGAGGAAGGCTACGAGATCGTGCTGGTGAATTCCAATCCGGCGACGATCATGACCGACCCCGAGATGGCGCACCGGACCTACATCGAGCCGATCACGCCCGCCGTCGTTGAGAAGATCATCGAGCGCGAACGTCCGGACGCGCTGCTGCCGACCATGGGCGGCCAGACGGCGCTGAACACCTCCGTAGCTCTTGCCGAGATGGGAGTCCTCGAGAAGTTCAACGTCGAATTGATCGGCGCCAGACTGCCGGCTATCAAGAAAGCGGAGGACCGCGAGCTGTTCAAGAAGGCCATGGAGAGCATCGGCCTCGATGTTCCGAAGAGCGGCTTTTCCACGTCACTGGATCAGGCCTACGAGATCCTCGACATGGTCGGATTTCCGGCCATCCTGCGGCCGGCCTTCACCCTCGGCGGGACCGGAGGCGGCATTGCCTACAACCGCGAGGAATTCACGGAACTGATCACCCGGGGACTGGAGGCGAGCCCTGTCCATCAGGTGCTCATCGAGGAATCCGTCGTCGGATGGAAGGAGTACGAACTCGAAGTGATGCGCGATACCCGGGACAACGTGGTCATCGTCTGCTCCATAGAGAACCTCGACCCCATGGGCGTCCATACCGGCGACAGCATCACCGTGGCGCCGGCCCAGACGCTCACGGACAAGGAATACCAGATCATGCGCGACGCGTCGCTCAAGATCATCCGCGAGATCGGCGTGGACACCGGCGGCTCGAACATCCAGTTCGCCGTCGACCCGCAGAACGGCAGGATGATCGTGATCGAGATGAACCCCCGTGTGTCCCGCAGTTCGGCGCTCGCGTCAAAGGCGACGGGGTTCCCCATCGCAAAGTTTGCGGCAAAGCTGGCCGTGGGATACACGCTCGATGAGATCACGAATGACATCACCCGGGCGACGCCGGCGTCCTTCGAACCCACGATCGACTATGTGGTCGTAAAGTTCCCGCGATTCGCCTTCGAGAAATTCCCCCAGGCCGACGCCACGCTTACCACGCAGATGAAGTCCGTCGGGGAGGCCATGTCCATCGGACGGACCTTCAGGGAGTCCCTGCAGAAGGCGCTCCGGTCGCTCGAGATCGACCGGTACGGTTTCGAGTCGCGCCGTGACCGGGACGGCGACGGAGACCACAGCAGCGACGATATCCGGCAGAAGATCAGCGTTCCTAACTGGGAGCGCATCTGGTACATCGCCGACGGCTTCCGGACGGGCATGAGCGTGGACGAGGTGTTCGTCCTTTCGAAGATCGACCCGTGGTTCCTGCAGCAGATCAAGCAGATCGTGGACATGGAAAAGGAACTGCGCGAAAAGGCGGCGGCCATCCTGCATGACCGGACGCCGTCGCTCGACCATCCCCTCAGGCTTGCTAAGGAGTATGGATTTTCGGACCGCAGGCTCGCAAAACTGTTCACGACAACCGAGGACGCCGTACGAAAAGCGCGGCGTGAGCTCGGCATCACGCCCGTATTCAAGACCGTGGATACCTGTGCCGCCGAATTCGAGGCTCATACGCCCTATCTGTACTCGACGTACGAAAAACCCTTCTTCAGGCTTCAGGGGCCGGGGACCGGGGTCGAGGGAAAGGCCGAGTGCGAGGCGAACCCGACAGACCGGAAGAAGATCATCATTCTCGGAGGCGGCCCCAACCGTATCGGGCAGGGCATCGAGTTCGACTACTGCTGCGTGCACGCGGCGTTTGCGCTGAAAGAAGACGATTTCGAAACGATCATGGTGAACTGCAATCCCGAGACGGTCAGCACGGACTATGACACGTCGGACCGGCTCTATTTTGAACCCTTGACACTCGAAGATGTTTTACATATTATACAGCGGGAACGGCCGGTCGGCGTCATCGTGCAGTTCGGCGGGCAGACGCCCCTGAAGCTTGCGGTGCCGCTGGAAAAGGAGGGGGTTCGCATCCTCGGCACTACCCCCGACAGCATCGACCGCGCCGAGGACCGGAAACGGTTCAAGGAACTGCTCGATAAGCTCGGTCTCCTGCAGGCGGAGAGCGGGACCTCCATATCCTGCGAAGAGGCGGTGGAGGTCGCAAACAGGATCGGCTACCCCGTCATGGTCCGGCCTTCCTACGTCCTCGGCGGGAGGGCGATGGAGATCGTGTATGACGAGGAGAGCGTAAGAAATTACATGAGCCGGGCGGTGAAGGCGTCCCCGGAGCGTCCGGTTCTGGTGGACAAATATCTGGAAGACGCCGTCGAGATCGATGTGGACGCCATCAGCGACGGCAAGGCCGTCGTCGTTGCCGGCATCATGGAGCATATCGAGGAAGCCGGTGTTCACTCCGGGGATTCCGCGTGTTCACTCCCGCCGTTTTCACTGCCCAAACACATCGTTGAGGAAATCGACCGGCAGACGCGGGTCCTGGCGATGGAACTGGGCGTCATCGGGCTCATGAATATCCAGTTCGCGGTGAAGGAAGGCCGCATCTACGTCCTCGAAGTGAACCCCCGTGCCTCGCGGACGGTGCCGTTCGTAAGCAAGGCCATCGGCGTGCCGCTGGCCAAGCTGGCAGCCCGCGTCATGGCGGGCAAAACGCTTGCGGAGCTCGGCTTCACGAAGGAAGTCGTTATTCACCACATAGCGGTCAAGGAAGCCGTTTTCCCCTTTGCCAAGTTCCCCGGCGTGGACACGCTGCTCGGGCCCGAGATGAAGTCTACCGGCGAGGTCATGGGGATCGACTCGGACTTCGGCATGTCATTCGCAAAATCCCAGATGGCCGCCGGGAACCCCATGCCCGTGGAGGGCCGCGTGTTCCTGAGCGTGAAGGACAAGGATAAGGCCGGGCTCCTCGAGGTCGCACAGGGCCTGCAGGATGCGGGATTCTCGATCGTGGCGACAAGAGGCACGGCCTCCTATCTGAGAGACCGCGGCATCACCGTGGAGACAGTGAACAAGGTCACCGAGGGAAGGCCCCATATCGTGGACCAGATCACGGACATGCAGATCGATTTCGTGATCAACACGGTTTCCGGCGCGCAGTCCCAGAAGGACTCCTACTCCATCCGGCGCACGACGCTCGTCAAGGGCGTGCCCTATTTTACGACGATTTCAGCGGCAAAGGCTGCGGTGCGCGGCATTTCGGCCATCAAAACGAGATCCTTGCAGGTGAAGTCCATCCAGGAGTATCATACAAAATGACCCAGAAGATCCCCATGACCAAAGGAGGCTACGACAAGCTCAAGCAGGAGCTCGACCGCATCATCAAGGTCGAGCGGCCAAAGAACATCAGGGACATCGAGGAAGCCCGGGCGCACGGCGATCTGTCTGAAAATGCCGAATTTCATGCGGCCAAGGAGCGGCAGGGGCACCTCGACGCAAAGAAGCGCGAGCTCGAGCATAAACTCTCCCATGCGCAGATCATCGATGTGTCCAAGCTTACCAATGAAAAGGTCGTATTCGGATCGACGGTAACGCTGTCGGACACGGAATCGGGCGATCTGAAAAAGTACACCCTCGTCGGCCAGGAGGAGGCGGACCTGAAACAAGGGAAGATTTCGATTCAGTCCCCCGTTGGCAAGGCGCTCATCGGGCATAAGGTAGGCGATGTGGTCACGATCAAGACACCGGCCAAGACCGTGGAGTTCGAGATACAGGAGATCCAGATTGCCTTCGAATAGGCTTCACCAGGCCCAGGTCGTTTCGAACCGTCCCGCAGGAAGAGGTTTTTACCGGCTTGTTCTGAAAGCGCCGGATGCGGCGGCGGTCGCGGTGCCCGGCCAGTTCGTGATGTTGAGGGTCACGGGTAACTGGGACCCGCTCCTTGGCCGGCCTTTCGGTATTTCCTCCGTTCTCTCGAAATCAAGACTCGAAATCGTGTACCGCGTAGTTGGACGGGGCACCGGTTTTCTCGCGGCCGTCGAAGACGGCTTCACCCTCGGCATGCTGGGCCCTCTCGGGAACGGCTTCCCGATGCCGGGCAGGGGCACGGTGCCGGTCCTGCTCGGCGGCGGAAGCGGTTTTCCTCCTCTTCACTTTCTTGCACAACGTACACGCTCCCGTTCGCACTTTTTCATCGGTTCGAAAAACCGCGAATGTCTTCCCCCGGCCGCCATCATGAAGAGTTTCCGGGAGGTCACGGAACGGGTGCACGTTGCCACCGAGGACGGAAGCGCGGGAGCGAAGGGAATGTCAACGCACATCCTGGAGACCTTCCTGTCCCGGACGGAAAAAAAGTCCCCCCTCGTGATCTATGCCTGCGGACCCCACGCGATGCTGGCCTCCGTCAGCAGGATCGCAGCCGAACATGCGATCCCCTGTTATGTGTCCATGGAGGAGCGTATGGCCTGCGGCCTGGGCGCCTGCATGGGATGCTCGATCCCGCAGAAGTCCGGCGGCTATAAACGGGCCTGCAAGGAAGGTCCTGTGTTCGATGCGAAAGAGATCGATTGGAGCGAACGCATTGTGCTGCCGGTCCCGCACCGTAAATAGGGTAACCCCGTCGACGTACGAGAGCGCATCCTGGTTGTTGACACAAAAGGGCCATGGTCTCAACCAGGGAAAGTCATAGATCAATCCGCCTCTTTAGTATCAAGAATCGCTGTCATGAAAAAAATAGCGTTGACCCCCCCCATAGATCTCTCCGTCGACTTCGCCGGGATCAGGCTCAAGAACCCCGTGCTCACGGCCTCGGGAACGTTCGGCTACGGCGAGGAGTTCTCGGACTTCGTCGATCTGAATCTGCTCGGCGGCGTGGTCGTCAAGGGCATATCTCTGAAGCCCATCAAGGGGAACCCTCCTCCGCGGATATGGGAGACGCCTGCCGGGATGCTGAACGCCATCGGTCTCGAGAACCCGGGGGTGGACGTTTTCCTGGCGGAGAAGCTGCCCTATCTCAGGAAATTCGACACGGCTGTCATTGTCAATATATTCGGCTCCAGCCCCGAGGAGTACGTCGCCGTCGCAGAGCGCCTCGACGAAGCCCCGGGGGTCTCGGGCATCGAGGTCAATATCTCCTGCCCGAATGTCAAGGCCGGGGGGATGGCGTTCGGAACGGACCTCCGGGCCACGTCGGAACTGCTTTTCGCCATCCGCAGGGCAACGAAGCTGCCGCTCATCGCAAAGCTGTCGCCCAACGTGACGGACGTGACAACCTTTGCAAAGGCTGCTCAGGACGCGGGGTGTGACGGGCTTTCGCTCATCAATACGCTTTTGGGCATGGCGATCGACGTGCGCTGCAGAAGGCCCCGGCTCGCGAACTGCACCGGGGGGCTCTCGGGCCCGGCCATCAGGCCGGTCGCGGTCCGGATGGTATGGCAGACGGCGCGGTCGGTGACGCTTCCGATCATCGGAATGGGGGGCATCATCACGGGCGAGGACGCGCTTGAGTTCATGCTCGCAGGCGCAAAAGCGGTCGCGGTGGGAACGGCGAACTTCGTTAACCCGCGGGCAACGCTCGATGTCATCGAAGGCATGGCGATGATCCTCCACGAACAGGGGGTCTCCCACGTGAAGGATATCATCGGAAAGGTGAATGTCGGGTGAGGATCGTATCGAGCCTCAGAAGCAAGATCATCATCTGGGTTTCGGCCATTCTCGCGGTGACCATCGGCCTCGGCACGTGGATCAATATCCAGTACCAGCAGGCCCACATGGAAGACGCTCTCGAAGACAATGTCCTGGTCATATCCAACACCATTGAGCGCAGCCTGGCAAATGCCATGCTCGAGGGCAAGAGCAAAGAGGTGCAGCACATCCTGGAAGCCGTCGGCGGGTATCACAACATCCGTGAGGTGAAGATATTCAGCCCCAACGGCGTGATCCTCAAATCGTCGAAACGGTGGATGATCGGCAGGAAGGTTGAAGCCGCGACACAGAAATGGTTCCTGGCCGACCTGTTCAAGAAGCCCATCAAGAGGCGGGATGAGGGTATCTTCTCGGTCCTCTTCCCCATCGTGAACGACGAGCGCTGTTTTCACTGTCATGGTTCAAAGGTCAAGCTCAACGGGATCCTTGCTGTTGACGTCTCGATGGAACAGACCCAGCAGAAGGTCGGTGAATTGAGCAAGACCATGTTCCTCTGGGCCCTTGGGGTCACCGCCGTGCTCGCCATCTCCCTGTCGCTGTTCCTGACCCGCTTCGTGACAGACCCGATCCAGGAACTGATCGCGACGATGGAGCGGGCGGAAAGCGGCCTTGAAGCCCGGGTGGATGTGAGGAGCACCGACGATATCGGCAGGCTGGGCGAAGCCTTCAATTCGCTCCTGGCAAAGCTCGAACGTGCACGCCGGCGCGTTGAACGGTACCATTACGAACAGATGAAGCGGGCCGACCGTCTCGCTTCCATCGGCGAGATGGCGGCGGGAATCGCCCACGAGATCAAGAATCCCCTGGCGGGCATCGCAGGCGTGATCCAGGTCCTGAAAAAGGACATGCTGGCCGCCGACCCAAAGCGTCCGGTTCTCGATGAAGTGCTCTCCCAGGTGGAACGGATGGACAAGGCGGTCCGGAACCTGCTCTCCTTCGCCAGGCCTCCGGAGCCGAAGATGACCCTTGTGGATATCAATGAGCTTATCGGTAAACTCCTCGACTTCCTCGCACCGCAGTTCGCCAAGTATTCCATCACCTCGGAACGGAGGCTTGCCGCCGGACTGCCCTGGCTCACCCTCGACCCCGATCTTGTCCAGCAGGCGATGATCAACATTGCAATGAACGCGATCCAAGCTATGCCGGAGGGCGGGAAATTCACTGTGGAAACCCGTTCAACCAAGCCCTCGGGAGAGACGCCGGGCGTTGTAGAACTGTCTTTCAGCGACTCAGGCAAAGGCATATCCATGGAAAACCTGAGCAGGATCTTCAATCCCTTCTTTACCACACGGCAGCAGGGAACGGGCCTCGGGCTCTCCATTACCCAGCGCATCATCGAGCAGCACAACGGCGAAATAGCCGTCACCAGCGCTCCGGGAAAGGGAGCGAATTTCCTGATACGTTTTCCCTATCCTCCCGGCATCAAGTCATAAGAGGAGCGAGCACGATGGCGCAGAAGATACTGGTCATAGACGACGAAAAACTGATCCGGTGGACGCTCGAACAGCATCTGGTGAAAGAGGGCTATGAGGTGGCGACTGTGGATTCGGCCGAAAAGGGCATGCAGATCATCGCCGATGATCCGCCCGACCTGGTCCTCCTCGATAACAGGCTTCCGGAAATGACCGGCCTTGAGCTCCTCGAGAAGCTGCACGTGCAGGATCGGGGGCTCATGGTGATCATGATCACCGCCTACGGAATGGTGGAAACGGCGGTCAAGGCCATGAAGTTCGGGGCATACGACTATATCAGCAAGCCCTTCAACCTTGATGAGATCACCTTCGTCATCAGGAAGGCGCTCGAAGCGGGCTCGCTCAGGAGCCAGGTGAAACAGCTGCGCAAGGAACAGCTGGCGCAGGTGGATACGCTCATCGGGGACAGCGAAGAGATGGTCAAGGTGAAGAGCCTGATCCTGAAGATCGCCAAGAGCGATGCGACGACGGTACTGATCCAGGGCGAAAGCGGCACGGGAAAAGAGCTGGTTGCCAAGGCGATTCACTACGGCAGCGCGCGAAGCGACAAGCCGTTCATGGCTATCAATTGCGCCGCCCTCCCGGTCACCCTGCTCGAAACCGAGTTGATGGGACATGAAAAAGGCGCGTTCACCGACGCAAAAACGGCCAAGAAGGGGCTGTTCGAACTGGCAGACGGCGGTACGGTGTTCCTGGATGAGATCGGCGACATGCACATGAGCATGCAGGCCAAGCTGCTCCGCATGCTCGAGGAAAAGACCTTCAAGCGCGTAGGCGGCGTGAAGGACATCAAGGTGGATGTGAGGCTCATCTCGGCAACGAATCAGGAGCTTGCGAGGGCGATGAACGAGGGCCGGTTCCGGAAGGACCTGTATTACCGCCTCCAGGTTGTCCCGATCTATCTGCCGCCGCTGCGGGACCGCGGAAAAGATATCCAACTGCTGGCAAACCACTTTCTCGAGCATTTCAACCGCGAATGCCATAAGAACATCGCGAGGATTTCCCCGGAGGCGGAGCAGATCATGATGAACTATCCCTGGCCGGGAAACGTCCGGGAGCTGAAAAATGTGATCGAGCGGGCAATGATCCTGGACATCGACGGGGAGATCGAGCCCGAGAATTTGTCGCAGGAGGTTCTGGAGCGGTCTCCCTTCCTGAACAATACTCAGCCCAGCATGCCGGTTTCGCTCGATGGTTTCGTTATTCCCGAGTCCGGACTTTCCCTTGAAGACGTGGAAAATGCACTCGTCAGGAAAGCGCTCGAAATGTCCGGAGGCAATCAGACCAAGGCAGCCAATTTGCTCAGGATGCCGCGGGATGCCTTCCGGAGAAGGATGAAGCGTTTCGGGGTGATGTAGCCATTCAAGAATAGAGTTTATCCGCCTTATTGCATTACCATAGTTGAAAAAACACTGAACAACAGGTGCCCGGGGAATCCATTGCGGGGTGTCTCCTCCGGCCGGGAACCATTGCGCCTGTCCCTGTTCGTCCATCCCTTGCAATTCCGCTCGTATTCACATACAATCGAAGCAGAGCAGCGCCGCAAACCCTATGGATCCCGCAATCCTGAAAAAATTTCTGGCCTATCTTTCCGTTGAAAAAGGCCTTTCCCGGAATACCATCCAGTCCTATCGGAACGACCTGACGCGATATCTGGGCAGGCTGAAGGACAAGCCGCCGGACGAAATCCGGCAGTCGGACATCCTCTCGCATCTGGCTGCGCTGTCCTCGCTGGGAATATCCCCGGCATCATCGGCAAGGAATCTTGCCGCGATCAGGGGCTTTCACAAGTATCTGCTGATAGACGGGCTGGCTGCGACCGACCCGACGATCAACCTGGAAACGCCGCGGGGCTGGAAACGCCTCCCCGGGTCGCTCTCGATGGCCGATGTGGAATCGCTTCTGAACCAGCCCGACCCGAACACTCCCCTCGGCCTCCGGGACAAGGCGATGATGGAGCTTCTGTACGCAACGGGCCTGCGCGTGAGCGAACTCGTCGGGCTGAAACGGGGGGACATCAATCTGGAGCGCGGCTTTCTGATCGTCATGGGCAAGGGATCGAAAGAGCGCGCAGTGCCCCTGGGTGAGCACGCGGCCGGCTGGATCAGGGAATACCTCGACCGGGCCAGAGCCTCACTGCTCAAGGGCTCGGAAGCAGGCGAGTTGTTCGTCAGCCTGAGGCGCCGGGGTATAACCCGGCAGATGTTCTGGGAGAGGATCAAGCTCTATGCCGTGAAAGCGGGGATCCGCACGAGCATCTCTCCCCATACGCTCCGCCATTCGTTTGCCACGCACCTGCTGGACAATGGCGCCGATCTCCGCGCGGTTCAGGCCATGCTGGGGCACTCCGATATTTCAACGACGCAGATCTATACCCATGTCTCCCGGGACCGGCTCAGGAAGATTCACGAAAAATATCATCCGAGAGGGTAAAGGACAGAGGACAGGAAACAGATGCGGACAACAGACAAAAGATAGCCATACGCATACGGCCTTGCCCGTCGTCTGAACGTCCGGCTTCTGCGGCCTGCAATACTTATGGAAGTGATCACCAGCCATACTAACGCGGATTTCGACGCCCTGGCGTCGATGGTCGCCGCGAGGAAGCTTTATCCCGAGGCCAAGCTCGTGTTTCCCGGCTCGCAGGAGAAGAGCATGAGGGATTTTTTCCTGGAGTCTGCGTTCTATGCCATGGAAGTGGAGCGTCTCCGGAACGTGGATGTCGGGCAGGTCTCAAGGCTCATCGTCGTGGATAACCGGAACCCGGCCCGCCTGGGCAAGCTGTCCGATGCCTTGAAGCGGCCTGGCATCAGCATCCATATCTATGATCATCATCCGGCGGCGGAAGGGGACCTGCGCGGCGAGGTGGAGGTTATTGAGGCCGTCGGAGCGACGACTACCATCATGGTCGAACTGCTCCAGGCGAAGAACCTCCCGATCGAGCCGCTGGAAGCGACAATTTTTGCGCTCGGCATTTACGAGGAAACGGGCTCCCTGACCTATGCGTCGACGACCGAGCGCGACGCCCGGGCTGCGGGCCTCCTCATTTCCCTCGGAGCCCAGCTCAATATCGTTGCTGATTTCGTCAGCCGCGAATTGCCCCGCGAGCAGTTATCCCTCCTCAGGGACCTCATGGGTGCAGCCACGAGCTATGACATCAACGGGGTCCACGTGGTGATTGCCGCCATGGCGACTTCGACCTACGTACCGGACCTTGCCAACCTCGCCCACAAGATCCGGGACCGCGAAAGCCTCGATGTCCTGTTCCTCGTCGTCCAGATGGGCGATAAGACACACCTGATCGGCCGGTCGCGCATCGGGAAGGTGAACGTCGGCCTGGCGCTGTCGGAACTGGGCGGAGGAGGACACGCCACGGCCGCATCGGCCGTCGCCCGGGAGATGACCTACCTGCAGGCGCGGGAGCGTCTGATCGACATCCTGAAGCATCACATCCAGCCGGGCCCCATGGTCAGGGAGATCATGACCGCGCCGGTCAAGACGATCCCGGCAGAGAGCACCCTGGAGGAGGCCGGGGGAGCAATGACCAGGTTCAGCGTCAATGTCCTTCCCGTGCTGCAGGAGGGACAGTACCAGGGGATCATCACGCGGGAGATCGTCCAGAAGGCGCTTATCCACGGCCTGGGGAGGCAGAAAGTCGGAGAGTTCATGACTACGGGCGGTCCGGTCGCTTCACCGGAAATGCTGGTGGGCCAGGTCGAGCGCATCATGATCGAAGAGCACCAGCGCTTTCTTCCCGTGATGGACCACAGCGGGAGCCTGGTCGGCGCCGTCACCCGCACGGACCTGCTCCGCTCTCTTCACGAGGAGCGGCTGTCCGGGGCGCGGGAGACGGACGAAACGGATATCCGGTCCGTCCGGAACGTGAAGCATCTCATCGAGGAGCGGCTGCCGGCCGGTGTCGGCAGGGTGCTGAGGGCCGTGGGGGAAGTGGCCGACGCGTCCGGCTTTCCCGTGTATCTCGTAGGCGGCATCGTGCGCGATCTGTTCCTGCACGTCGCCAACCTGGACATCGACATCGTCGTGGAAGGCGACGGCATAACCTTCGCCGGCATGCTGGTCGCGAAGATGGGCGGCAGGATGAAGACCCATCTCAAGTTCGGCACGGCCGTGGTCGTTCTGCCCGACGGCGTCAAGATCGACATTGCTACGGCGCGGCTCGAGTATTACGCTTCGCCGGCCGCGCTGCCGACCGTGGAACTGTCATCCATCAAGAAAGACCTGTACCGGCGCGATTTCACCATCAATACCCTTGCGGTACGGCTGAACCGGAAGCGCTTCGGCGAACTGATCGATTTTTTCAGCGGCCTGCGCGACATCAAGGACAAGACCATTCGCGTGCTGCACAGCCTCTCGTTCGTAGAGGACCCCACCCGCGTGCTCCGCGCGATCCGCTTCGAACAGCGCTTCGATTTCCGGCTGAGCAAGCATACGCAGAACCTGATCAAGAGCGCCGTGAACCTGAAGCTCTTTCACCGGTTGAGCGGCGATCGCATCACCAGCGAGCTGCAACTGCTTTTCTCCGAAACGGACCCGGCCCGGGTGCTCAAGCGAATGAGCGATTTCGACCTGCTGAAGTTCATTCACCCCGGCCTGAAGGCGTCGGCGGAGACCGAGCGCCTTTTCGGGCAGATCGGCGAGGCGTTCACCTGGTTCCGGATGCTGTATCTTGACGGGGTGAGGGCGGATAAATGGTTCGTCTATTTTCTGGGTCTCCTGGACCGGCTCAAAGACGCGACTGCCGACGAGATTCTGGATCGCCTGTCGATTCCCGCCAGGACCCGGGAGCGAGTACGCCAGGCCCGGGAGAAGTACCGGGACGTCCTCTATGTGTTTTACAAGGAGCAGGATCTCCGGCCGAGCGCGCTCTACCATCTCCTGTCGCCGCTCGACATCGAAGCACTCCTCCTGATGATGGCCAAGGCCAAGCAGGAGGAAGCGCGTAAGTACATCTCGCTCTATCTCACCCGCCTGAGGGAGGTAAAGGTGACGCTGACCGGGGACGACCTCAAGGCGATCGGGATCCCTCCCGGTCCCCGGTACCGCAGGCTCCTGGCCGAGCTGCTCGATGCACGGCTCGACGGACTCGTGAAGACCCGCGATGAAGAAATCAATTTCATAAAAACCAGGTCAAAGGGCACGTCGCCCTTGACGAACCGTTAAAAAATGGGCATAGTGCTTCCATGATCATCGTAAGCCTCTTCGGAGGGGTTCTCCTGCTCCTCTACGGCATCAGGCTCCTGAATGACGGCCTCCAAAACGCCGCGGGATCGAAGATCCGTTCTCTGCTGCGTTCCCTGACGAGCAACCGCCTGTCCGCCGTCGGAGCGGGCGCATTCCTCACGGGGCTCATCCAGTCGAGCAGCGCGACGTCGGTCATGCTCGTGGGGTTCGTCAGCGCCGGCCTGATGACCTTCCGCCAGACGCTTGCCGTGGTCCTCGGCGCCGACATCGGCGCCACGCTCACGGTGCAGCTCATCGCATTCCACATCACCGACTATGCGATCCTCATCATCGGCGCCGGCCTGGCGCTTGTTTTATTTTCGAAAAAACGCTTTTCCCTCAGCGTAGGCGACGGGCTGCTCGGGTTCGGTTTCGTGTTTCTCTCGCTCAAGATCATGATCGAGGCGATGGAGCCGCTTCAGGGGAACGAGCTGTTCCGTCAGGTGTTCGCCGTCCTCTCGGAGACTCCGTTCATCGGCATCGTCCTTGCGGCCGTTCTGACAGCGTTCATTCTCAGCAGTGCGGCGACCATGGGGATCGCCCTGGCGCTCGCAAAAAGCGGCCTCATCCCGCTCCCTGCCGCGATCTCTATCGTGCTGGGGGCGAACATCGGAACCTGCGCAACGGCACTCATCGCCAGCCTGCGGTCGCCCGCGGAGGCCCGCCGCGTGGCCTGGGCACACGTCCTGTTCAAAGTATTCGGCGTCATCCTTTTCCTGCCGTTCCTCGGCCCCTACGAGACCCTCGTGGCGTCGACGGCGTCCGACCTTCCGCGCCAGATCGCGAACGCCCATACGCTGTTCAACGTGATCATCGCGGTCCTGTTCCTCCCGCTCACCGGGCTCTTTGCGAAGCTGATCATCCATCTCGTCCCCGAGAAGGCCGAAGAGAAGAAGTTCGGGCCGCTCTATCTCGACGAGCACGTTCTGGGAACGCCGGCGATCGCGCTGGGCCAGGCGACGCGCGAAGCGCTCCGAGCGTCGGATATCGTGCGGGAGATGCTCGTGGACTCGGTCACGGTCTTCCAGACGGACGATCCCTCCACGATCAGCGCCATCAAGGACAAGGACAACCTGATCGATCTTCTCGACCGTCACATTCGCCTCTATATCACGCGGCTGTCATCGGGTCACCTGACGGAATCACAGACACGGCGTGCCATGACCGTGCTTGAAATAAGCCGCGACCTCGAAAGCATCGGGGACATCGTCGACCGCAACGTCATGCCGCTCGCGCTCAAGAGGATCAAGAAGGGGATCACCTTCTCGCAGGAAGGGCTCGACGAGATCATTGCGTTCCACAAAAAGGTCCTGGAAAACTTCGATATTGCCGTCACGGCATTCTCGGGCAACGACCGGGATCTCGCGGACCGCGTGCTGCGTGCCAAGGAGGAGCTGGGGGCGCTTGAGCGGGAACTGGTCCAGGCGCATCTCGACCGCCTGCGAAAGGGGTTTCGCGAATCCATCGAGACCAGCCACATTCACCTGGACCTGATCGGCAACCTGGCGCGGATCAATTCACTTATCACTCACATCATCTACCCGATCGTGGAGGAAAAGCGTGTCAGGGGCCGGGAGGACGTGGGCATAGAGGCCCTGTAAGCGGGAGCACGACCCTATTCGCGCTCCGGCCCGTTATCACTATCCCGATTATCGTCAGGAGGCATTTTCATGATCAAGCAGCTGCGCGTAAAAACGAACTCGAGGACCGAACTGGTCGACATTACCCCGGGCATCCAGCGGCTGGTGGCAGAGAGCGGGGTCCGCTCGGGCGTCTGCCATCTCTATGTGCCCCATACGACCTCCGCGGTCACGATCAACGAAAATTCCGACCCGAACGTCGGCCGAGACATCCTGAAAGAACTGAACAAGGTGATCCCCTTTGAGGACCATTACGGCCACAGCGAAGGGAATTCTGCCGCACACATCAAGGCGAGCATTATCGGAGTGTCGCAAACGGTCATGGTCGAGGAAGGGCGGCTCGCGCTCGGTACGTGGCAGGCGGTTTTCCTCTGCGAATTCGACGGGCCGCGGGACCGCCGGGTGATGGTAAAGGTGACGAGGGATTGATGATATCGGAAAGCGGATGGAGAACGGCAGGATGGCTGCCGGGAGGCGAGGACAGGGGTACATGATCGGAATGGCAAGAAGAACAGGTTCACCAGACGCCCCGCGCGAAGGAACGGGAACCCATCGATTTCTTGCGTTGCTGGCGGCATCATTCGTGCTGTTCGCTGCTCCTGAACCGGCATTTCCTGAAAGTGCGGCTCAGAACACCTACATCCGGTGCGTCAAGAACGGTCATCAGCAGATGAAAGCCGGCGATTATCAGGCCGCACGGGACGCATTCAGGGAGGCGCTCCAGTACATCGATGACGACGCAGCGGCGCATCTCGGCCTTGGCCTGGCATATTTCCATCTCGGGGACGATACCGGTGCGGAACGGGAACTGACGAGGGCGGCGGGCATCTCGCCGAACTCGTGGGAAACCTACCAATGGCTCGGCGAAGTGCATTACCGTCAGGACAACCTCGAGGAAGCGGCACAGGACTGGGAGCGTGCCGCTGAGCTGAACCCTTCATCGAGCGAGGTGCGGGCGCGGCTCGAGCGTATCCGCCGTGAGCATCAGACCGAAAAGGACTTCAACCGCGATGTGACCAGCCACTTTCTCGTCAAGTATGAGGGACGGGAAAAGATAGAAGCGGGAAAGATCGTCCTCCGTATCCTCGAAGATGCGTATGGTGAGGTCGGCAGAGGGCTCGCTTATTATCCCGATCGTGAGATCCAGGTGATCCTCTACTCCAGCCAGCAGTTTCAGGAGGTGACGGACGCACCGGGATGGAGCGGCGGTATCTTTGACGGCAAGATCCGGATCCCGATCGGAGGGATCGAGAAGGAGACCCCGGGTCTCAGGAAGCTCCTGTTCCACGAATACACGCATGCGGTGGTCCGGTCGATCGTACCCCGCTGTCCCACCTGGATCAATGAAGGGCTGGCGCAGTACTTCGAGGGACGCGAGATCGATGCGCATCAGCGGGAAATAATGAGAAGGATGGCCCAGTCGGGAAAACTGCCCTCGCTTTCCGATCTCGAAGGCTCCTTTATGAGCCTGAACAACGATCAGGCGTTCTATGCCTATCTGTTCAGCCTGTCCTCGATCCGCTATGCGGTCGACACCTTTGGGATGTACCGGGTCAAGATGGTGCTGGAGCAACTGGGCAGTGGCGCAGATACGGGAAAGGCGATCGACAAGGCTCTGATGATCTCCTACGAGGAATTCGACCGGGGATGGAAGCGCTCACTGGAGTGACCTCAATATCCCCTGACCGCTTGCGGATGCTGCCCATGACGTACGTGCCCCCGGTTCCTTGATCCACGTCCGGTTCACATTTGGAATTTCCATCCTCTTGTGGTACTATCCCCCCATGATGTCCGCTGAAAAAGAATACCTGAGCCTTGCTGATTTTGATTACGACCTCCCGGAAGCGCTCATAGCTCAGGAACCCTGCGGTGTGCGCGACCGTTCGCGCCTCATGGTATTTGACCGCAGGAGCGGCCGGATTGAACATCGTCTCTTTTCGGACATCGGGCGGTATCTCATCCCGGGGGACCTTATCGTCTTGAACAATACGAAGGTCTTTCCCTGCCGTCTGCTTGGCCAGAAAAAGTGGGGCGGAAAGGCGGAGATATTTCTTCTCGCTGAACGGGACGTCAACATCTGGAATGCGCTCGTGAGGGGAGGCCTGTCCACAGGAAAGACGGTAACCCTGCGGCCGGGAGTCGAGGCCGAGATCATTGCAGACAAGAACGACGGCACGAGGGATGTCCGGTTCAGGGGGATTGCTGACATCAGGACGCTTCTTCCCGAGATCGGCAGGACTCCGCTTCCGCCCTACATAAAAAGGGAACCCGTGAGCGCGGACAAAGAGCGCTATCAAACGGTCTACGCGATGCACGAGGGCGCAGTGGCAGCTCCCACCGCCGGTCTCCACTTCACTCCCGGGCTGCTCGAAAACCTTCAGGCAAAGGGAATCCAGCAAACAGCGATAACGCTGCATGTCGGGCCGGGCACCTTCCAGCCCGTCAAGAATGAGATGATCACCGGACACCGCATGCATCCGGAGCAGTATGTTATTTTGGAGGACGCCGCGTCCGCCATGAACCGGGCCGGCGCCGAAGGACGACGAGTGATCGCCGTCGGGACGACGAGCGTCCGAACCATGGAGAGCGCGGTTGCAGACGACGGACAGGTACATCCCGGCACGGGAAAATCTGAACTCTTCATTTATCCCGGGTTCCGGTTCAGGGTCACGCGCGGCATGATCACTAATTTTCATCTTCCCAAATCAACGCTGCTCATGCTGGTGGCGGCATTTGCGGGGCGCGAGCAGGTCCTCGCCGCGTACAAAACCGCAATATCTGAGAAATATCGTTTTTATAGTTATGGCGATGCGATGCTGATTCTGTAACTTTGGTGTGCACAAAAAAAACGAGAACAAGAAACCCTGGATCCATTCGCTCCAGGATGACCCGGGTGAGGGAAGATAAGCATGATCAACAACCAGCGAGGCGGCATCATATCCAAGCTTTTCATCATACCCATCGGCGTCTGCCTGATGGCGGGTTTTTTCTTTCTCGGATACTACGTGGGGAAATACCAGAGCAAGACGAACCGGAATGAAATCGTGGTCCCCCTGCCGGAAGTCGTTTCCGAGAGCCTGCCGAAGGAGAAGGACTTCACTTTTTTCAAAACATTATCAGACAAAGGGAACAAAACAGTATCGATCGAACTGAAACCGAAGCAGGAGGGAGAGACGCCCGGCGTGAAGGAAAAGGCCGGCTCTTCAAAAAAAGAGAGCAGCGCCGAGATCAGACCTGACAAAACAGAAACGTCACCCAACAGGGAGACGACCGCAAAGAAGGAACACGTCGTGATCCGCGAGTCGAACCCGAAGATGCGGTATACGCTCCAGCTGGCGTCATACCAGGAAAAAGAGATGGCGGAAGCGGATGTGAAGAAGATGAAGCAGCACGGATATGCCGCTTTCATTGTGGCGTCGGAGGTAACGGGCAAGGGAACGTGGTTCCGGGTTAGGCTCGGAAGCTACTCAAGCAAGGCTTCCGCGGAGAAGATGCAGAAAGAGGTCCAGACCAAGGAGGGGATTACACCGTTCATTACGCTTGAGTAGCGCTCAGAGCGGCTGTCCGTGGGCATTCAATGCACATTCGTGGCATTCTTGTCGGAGATCACCTGGACGGGAAGGGGAACGAGGGCCGTACGTTCATTGTCGATCAGCATCTCGACCCAGTAGGTGCCGGGCGAAGCAAAAGGCGTATTGAAACGGACGGAAATGTCGCGGTGGCGCTGGGTTTCGTTGAACAGGCTCATGGTCGATTCCGACTCTGACAGGACCTGCTGCTGGTTCGGCGAGAGGAGCCTGATCCGGGCCCGGAATTCGCCTTTACCGCCGGTCCATTCGTTCATGATGGCGAACCGGTGATGTATCGCCGGGAAAGCGTTTGCATAAATGCTCTCGAACAGACCCATCAGGCTGAATTTGCCGCCTACCTCGTGGCGCACGTCATCGCACAGAAGCGTGCTGATGAGCCTCGGCTTGATCTTGGCGTTTGTCATGGCTCACCTTATCACACCGCCAGAAGCCCCGTCAATCTGTTTTTTCTTGACAATTTTCGTCATTCAACGTAGTCTTGTCCGCATCTTATGGCGACATCAGACCTTCAAAAACTGCTAGAAAGCCTGCATCCGCTCGAGCATAAGCTGCTCCTCAGCCTGGACCGCCCCGAACCCCTTTCGTCCTCTGAACTCCAAAAATCGTCCGGCCTCGACGGGTCCCGCATCGACATGGCCTCCGGGTGGCTCCAGGCCAAGGGCCTGCTCGAGGTGAAAGATGAATCAATCGATTCCTTCGTTTCTCTCACGGAAACAGGCAGGGAATACTTTGAAAAAGGAACGCCCGAGATGCGCATTATCCATGCGCTGCGGGAAGGAAAGCAGTTTACCGTCAAGGATGTCATACAGTCCTGGGGGATGGACCCCACGGAAGTCAGCTCTGCCGTGGGCGCGCTCAAGGAGTCAAAGGCCATCCAGATAGCGCAGGGCGGCATCCTCGTTCTTGCACCGGGGGCGGAGCTTGCTCCTTATGCATTCCTCACGGGCCTCATCAAGAAAATTGCGGGGTTCGATCAGGCCGGCCTGTCGACATTCAGCGACCAGGAACGGGAAGCAATCCAGTCAAACTTTCACAAGCGGGGCAAAGCGAAGGGCATCTTCAGGATCATTGAGAAGAAGAACCGCTCCTTCCCTCTCACGCCTGATGGCTGGGAACTGGTCAGGCTGATCAGGGAGCGGGGGGCGGTCACCGAAGAGGCCTCGATGCTCACGCCGGAGATGCTGAAGCAGGGCAGCTGGAAGAACAAGAAGTTCCGCGCCTACAACATCTCGCTCAATCCGCCCCGCCAGAGCATCGGCCGGAAGCACCCGTACCGGGAGTTCCTGGATTTCGTGAAGTACAAGTTCATCGGCATGGGGTTCGAGGAGATGCGCGGACCCCTCGTGGAGAACGAGTTCTGGGACATGGACGCCCTGTTCATGCCCCAGTTCCATCCCGCCCGGAACATCCACGATGTGTATTTTGTGAAAGAGCCGGGGAAGTGCAGGAAGATCGAAGAACCCTTTGCCAGGCGCGTCGCCTCGGCCCACAAGGACGGAGGCAAGACGGGATCCACGGGCTGGCGGTACCCCTTTGACATCGAGCGGGCAAAGCGGCTCATCCTGCGGAGCCAGGGTACGGCCGTGTCAGCGCGGACTCTCGCATCCGGCCCCAAGGTCCCGGGTAAATACTTTTCCATCGCCCGGTGCTTCCGCTACGATGCCGTCGACGCCACGCATGCGCCCGATTTCTACCAGGTTGAGGGCATCGTGCTCGGCGAAGAGATCAACTTTAAGACGCTCCTGGGCCTCTTGAAGCTCTTTGGCCAGGAGATCGCCAAGGCAGGGGAATTCCAGTTCAGGCCCGCCTATTTCCCGTTCACGGAGCCGTCCGTGGAGTTGCATGTGAAGCATCCGGACCTGGGGTGGATGGAACTCGGCGGCGCGGGCATGTTCCGGCCTGAGGTGACCGCTCCTCTCGGCGTGAACGTGCCAGTCATCGCCTGGGGGCTCGGTCTGGACCGCATGGCGATGGTGGCCCTCGGGATCCAGGATATCCGCGATCTGTTCTCGAAGGACCTTGATTTCATCAGGACGAAGAAGATCCAAATAGGATGAGGTGCTCTCAATTCCTGCGACTTGGCTGAGCTTGTCGAGGTCTTATGCAGGAATGACGATAGCATCGCTAACCATGCCAACAATCGATATTAAGAAGAACGATCTCGACACCCTCATCGGCAGGAAGCTTGCGCTTCCCGTGCTCGAGAAAAAGCTCATGCTCGCGAAAGCAGAGCTCAAGGAGTACATCGCCCAGACCGATGACCTGAAGGTCGAGCTTTCCGACAGCAACCGGCCCGATCTCTGGTCGGCGGAGGGCATTGCACGTCAGGTCCGGATCGCCCTTTCGGGAAAACCCGAAGAGTATCCCTTCTTCGAGCACGGCAGGAAAGCGACACGGGAGATCCGCGTCTCGAAGGAGATGAAGGCGGTCCGGCCCTATATCGCCGCCTGCACCGCTTCCGATGTGCGCATGACCGATGATGTCCTGGCCCAGATGATCCAGAGCCAGGACAAGCTTGCCGAGATCTTCGGCAGGAAACGGACGACCGTCTCGATCGGCATCTACGAGCTGAACCGGATCGTGTTTCCCGTGGACTACCGGCTGGCGGAGCCTGCGTCGGTCTCGTTCACGCCGCTCGGCATGGAGGAGAAGCTCGATCTCGCGCAGATCCTGGAAAGGCATCCCAAGGGCATTGAATACGGCCACATCGTCAAACCCTTCAAGAAATATCCGATCCTGACCGACGGCATGGGGCGGGTGCTGTCGTTCCCCCCGATCATCAACAGCAGGGAAATCGGGGAAGTGAAATCAAGAACGAGGAGCGTGCTCATCGAAGTGACCGGGACGGACATGCGGATGACCGTTCTGACCCTCAACATTCTGGCAACGAGCCTCTATGATCGCGGAGCCGGCATCGAGCCGGTCCTCGTGACCTACCCCTATGCCACGGAGCTCGGAAGAAGCATAACGTTCCCCTATGATACGTCGGGGAAATTCACGGTGCCGCTGTCCTACTTCGCGAAGGGGCTGGGTGAGAACGTGACGGCGGAGGACGTGAAGAAGCGTCTCCGGTCCTATGGCCACGAGGTGAACGCGGGCCGCGGCAGGGTTTCCGTTGTCGTGCCGCCGTACCGCGATGATATCATGCATCCCATGGACCTCGTGGAGGATTACGCGATCAGCAGGGGATACGATTCCTTTGAGCCGGTGCTTCCGCAGCAATCCACGGTCGGGTCGCTCTCGGGGCTCGAACTGCTGTCGGACCGGGTGAGGGGATTCCTGGTGGGCTCCGGTTTTCAGGAGATCATGTCCAACATCCTCTGCTCTCGGGAGGAGCTGGCGTACGCCATGCCAGCGGGAGAAAAGCTGGTCGAGGTGGCCAATGTCATGTCCCTGGCCTACTCGGTGCTCAGGAACCTGATCATCCCGTCGCTCTTGAACGTCGAGGCGACAAGCTCCAAGGCGTTCTATCCGCATCGGATCTTTGAGGTGGGAGAGGCGGCATTGTACGACGCCACGGAAAACATGGGGTCACGAACTGAGCTGCGTCTGGGTGCCGTGGTCTCCCATCCGGGCGCGAACTTCTCAGAGATGCATTCTCACCTTGACGTCCTGCTCTATTATCTGGGATTGGAATACAAGCTCGAGCCTGCCGAACATCCGCTGTTCCTGCAGGGCCGGTGCGGAAAGGTGGTCGCTGCCGGGGAAGCAATCGGGATGATCGGCGAGGTGCGGCCCGACGTGCTCGAGATCAAACAGATCACCATGCCCTGCGCGGCCTTCGAGGTCAGTCTGAACGCGATCCTCGCGCTGACATCCGTGCGATAACCGTCTCGCTACTTCTTATCGCTCGTCTGTTGTGTTGCTCCCTCCACGTCCTTCGGAACAAGCGATATCTCGATCCTTCTGTTCCTGGCCCGTCCCTCGTCGGAATCATTCTGCGCAACAGGCCGGTATTCGGAATAACCGCAGGCGCTCAGGAGCCTGGGATCGATGCCCCTGTCCTGGAGATGGCGCGCGACGGTTGTCGCACGTGCCGTTGAAAGCTCCCAGTTGGTCGGAAACTTGACGGCAAGCCTCGGGCTGACCGGAACATTGTCGGTATATCCCTCGACCCGTATCTGCTTGTCGGTCACGTTGAGCAGGATCTCCGCAACGCGGTCGATCACCTTTTTGCCGTCTTTCCTGATCTCGGCGCTTCCGGAGTCGAAGAGGATCTTCTCCACCATGTTGACGGACAGCTTGTCCCTGAGTTGGGTGATCGTGATATCCCCCTTCCTGATCTCTTCGTTCATTTCCCCGACCAGGCTGTTATAAGTCTTTTTCAGCTCGGAGATGGACCGCTCCTTTTCCTGTTTGAGCGCCTGGATCTCGGCATTCCTGGCGTTCAATATCAGCTCTTTTTGCAGCATCTGCTCCCGCAGCGACGCGATCTTCACGCTCAGTTCGTCCCGTTTTGCCTTGAGAAGCCCGCTCAGACCGGCGTTGTCGTCGGAGAGGACCTTGTTCCGGACCGTGAGATCTTCAAGGTCCTTCTTCTGCTTCGCAAGCTCTGTTGCAAAAGCCGCCTTTTCAGCCTGTAACGCTGAGATCTTGCCTTGGCCTGTCGAAACGTCCTTTTTCAGATTGTCAATGTCCGCGAGCCGTGCCTGGTAATCGGACTTCCAGACACAGCCGCACAGGGCCATGACGAGCATAAGGAGAACCGCGGATTTCATGGCATGCATCCTATGATCCCTCCCCAGGGCTGTTTCCTGTTCGCTATTCATCCAGCATGATCCTGTTCGGCCAGGTGTAGATGTTCATTCGTTCGCCGCGGGCAAAGCCGACGAGGGTGATGCCCATGTCTTCGGCGTAGCTGATGGCCATGCAGGACGGGGCGGCGCGGCTGATCAGCACGGGAAAGCGGTTCCTGCCGGCTTTGGTCATGATCTCCGACGTCACCCTGCCGCTCGTGATGAGTATCTTGTTCTCGACCGGGATGGACTGCAGGAATGCGCGGCCGATGATCTTGTCCACGGCGTTGTGCCTGCCGATGTCCTCCGAGAAGAACAGGATCTCCGCACCGTCCGAGAGGGCCGCGCTGTGCACGCCGCCGGTCTCGAGATAGAGTTTCGAGATGGTGCGGAACTTCTGCAGCAGGTTTCGTATGCTCTGCAGCGACAGGGTGTGCTGCTTAACTTCAATCCTCCGGTCCGCTTCGCTCCGAAGGGTGGAGAACGTGATCCCTTTGCCGCAGCCCGAGGAGATCGTCCTTTTTTCGAACAGGCTCGCGAAATCGGCCGGGAGATCGGCAAGTTCGATACGCACGGCCATCTCTTTTTCTATGACCTCGAGCCTCTTGATCGATTCTTTCTTTCTCAAGATGCCTTCGGAGAGCAGGAAACCCACGGCAAGCTCTTCCAATTCGGCAGGCGTGCAGAGAAGGGTCACGAGAGGTTCGTTGTTGACGATGAGGGTGACAGGCAGTTCCGACGCGACGATGTCGATCACTCCATCGACATGGCTGTCCGACACTTTCAAGATGGGAGCTTCACGCTTGGTTTCCACAAAAAGACTATAGCATGGCGCAAAAACATTGTAAAGCGGCGCAAAAAAAGGCCCCCGGGATGTTCCCGGAGGCCTCGGATGACCATCGATCAGCAGCTAGAAGTTCACATTCAGCCTCGCCGAGTATTCGCTTATGTTCGAGAAGTCGCCTTCCAGGACGATATTGATGAAGGGAAAAACTTTGATCTTGGTGCCGACAAATCCCTTGGATTTCATG
>DATIZR010000119.1 GCA_035516965.1 Nitrospirota bacterium | reverse complement strand
AATGGATCGATCATCATCAGGCGCGCCGATATCCTGAATGAGATCGTGGGCGCAGGAAGGTCCCTGTCGGATTACTAGCCGTGGTCAGGCAATCAAAATAGCGATCCCCCTCGCGACGGAAGCGCGAGGGGGATTTTGTTTTGGAGGAGATCCTGCGGGAGATTGGCCATGCCGGGTCGCCCAACTTCAGGATGACGCCAGGTCATTCATCGCGCAGCTGACCGCAGCTGCCCGCATGCCGCGTTGATGTCGCCGCCTTTACTGTTTCTTACGACGGCCACGAAACCGTGATTCAAGAGAATATTGCGGAAGGCGTATACCCGTTCCTCGTCAGGCCGCTCGAAGGCCGCACCGGGGAAGGGATTGAACATGAGCACGTTGATCATGCAGGGGAGTCCGCTCAGCAGCTCCATGAGGCGCTCGGCGTCACGGGCCGAATCGTTCAAACCTTTGAAGAGCGCGTACTCGATCGTGACCGTATTGGCGGTAGATCCGCAGTAATGATGGAGCGCTTTCACCAAACGAGCCAGGGGATAGGTCCTGTTCACCGGCATGATCCGGTCACGCAGCTCATCCGTCGTCGCGTTCAGCGAGACGGCAAGGCTCGCATCCATGTCGGGATCGTCCGCCATCCGCTCGATCGCGGCCGCGAGCCCGCAGGTCGAGATCGTCACCTTCCTGTTCGAGAATCCCATTCCGTTCCTGTCCGTCGCCATCTGCACGAATGATCTGACCGCGTCATAATTGCTGAGCGGCTCTCCGGTGCCCATCAGCACGATGTTGGTGATCCGGGAGCGGGTGACCTTCTGCGCGGCAAAGACCTGATTCACGATCTCGGCGGCGGAGAGGTTTCGCGCAAGGCCGCTGTCGCCGGTCCGGCAGAAAGCGCATCCCGATGCGCAGCCCACCTGCGTCGAGACGCAGAGCGTGAGCCTTCCGGGGCCGGGAATGAGCACGCCTTCCACGGCATTGCCGTCCTCGAGTCGGTAGAGGAGCTTCTCGGTCCCGTCCCCGGACCTGCTCCGCCGGTCGATGGCGATCTGTGAGACCGTGCAGTACCGCTTCAGCCGCTCACGGAAAGGCCGGTTCAGGTCAGTCATGGCGTCGACCTCCTCGACCTTCTTCCGGAACAGCCATATTGACACACGCGTCCCCTGGCCCGGCTTCTGTCCGAGGTGCCTGAAGCAAAACTGCTCGATCTCGTCAGGCGTCAAGCTTTTGAGGTCCATAGGTGATGTATTTTCCATGTGTAAAGAAAAAAATCCAACGTGTTCCACAGAGGTCACCGGGGTGGCTGATAAGGATGTCAAGTATACCTCTCTGTCGCCGGCTAAAGAATTTTAATGCTTGCCCGGCGCCAAAGCAAGGGATTTGTTCGAAAACTCGTTGACAGCGTGTGAAAGAACATGCTAAGAATGTTTTATGAAGGCAGTGCTCCAGCGGGTATCGTCTGCAAAAGTGGAGATCGACGGCAGAGTCACCGGTGAGATCGGAAAGGGCCTCCTCGTATTGCTGTGCGCGGTGAAGGGCGACACGGACCAGGACCTCGAAGCTCTCGTGAAGAAGGTTCCGGAGCTCAGGATCTTCGGAGACGACCAGGGCAAGATGAACCTGTCCGTCAGGGACATCAGGGGCGAGGTGCTCGTCGTCTCCCAGTTCACGCTTGCCGCGTCGACGCGCAGGGGAAACCGGCCGTCCTTCGAGCAGGCCCTGGAGCCCGGACCGGCGAAGCGGCTGTACGACCTGTTCGTACAGCGGCTCAGGGGCGCGGGACTGCCCGTTAGGACGGGCGAGTTCGCTTCCATGATGAACGTGTCGCTCACGAACGAGGGGCCGGTGACGGTGATGATCGATTCGCGGGACGGACTCCAGCAACGAAGTGTCGCGAATGAAAACGAATGCACAGAGACCAGTTAAAAACTTCCGGACGCGGATGCCCGTTGACACGATTCGGGCGAAGACCCGTATTATCAGATTTCATCCGTGTCCAACGGGCAGTGAGGAAAATTGTCCCGATTCTTTTTGCCGCGATCGTGTCCCTTTCCGGCTGCACCTCCCTCTTCTTCAAACCAAGCAGTCAGCTCGTATCTGATCCCGAAACCGTACGGTACGCACCGGAAGAAGTTGCGTTCACGAGCGCCGACGGCATACCCCTGTACGGCTGGTATTTTCGGGCCCGTGGCAGCGAGATGGGGACGATCCTCGTCTGCCATGGGAACGTGGAGAACATGAGCACCCATGTCAAGCTTGACCTGTGGCTCATCAACGCGGGATATAACCTCTTCATATTCGATTACCGTGGTTACGGCATGTCCGGGGGCGCGCCGACAGTTCGGGGCATCAACGCCGACGCGGAAGCTGCTCTCGAAACGCTTGTGACGAGACTGCAGGGGGCCAGGGAGGGCAAGATCATCGTCTTCGGGAAGAGCCTGGGAGGCGCCGTGGCCGTCTTCACCGTAGCTAATTCTCCGTACAAGGACCGCGTGAAGGCGGTCGTCCTCGACAGTGCCTTCTCGAGCTACCGCAGGATCGCCCGCGAGAAGATCGCGGCATCGGTCATCGGCTGGCCCTTCCAGTATCCCCTGTCATTTCTCGTGAGCGACGACTGCAGCCCCGTCGATTTCATTGGCAGGATTTCGCCGATACCGGTACTGATCATGCAGGGGCAGCGGGACGAGATCGTTCCCGCGCATCACGGCCGGGACCTTTATGAAGCCGCGCTGCAGCCGAAGGAGCTCTGGGAGCTGAACATCGCAGGCCACGTCAAATCCTGGACCGATGAGGCGACGCGCAACAGACTTCTTGCTTATCTCTCATCGCTCTCGAAGAAATAATGGCGTCAGGGACAGGTCTCCTCCCCCCAAAAAAGGCTCGGCTCGCCGGCGTTCGGAATGAGCGGGAGAAGGACTTTTCCCTGCAAATGACGAAAACCTCCGTTCTTGCTATACTGAGGAAGGGGGAGCGTGACCGATGGTTCGGTACGACTGCAGTTTCTGCAGTGCATTGTCGTGTGCTCTCCAGGGGGTGTTCCATGAACCTCGCACTTTCCATGATGCTGGCGGTGATGTCAGCGGCGGACGCTGCCGCCCAGGAGCAATTCGAAAAGGATGCGATCCGGACATCCGCCGGAGACCTGGAGATTGTCTTCATCGGCCATAGCTCGCTCATGATGAGGTTCAGCGGAAAGACTCTGTATGTCGACCCTTACAGCAGGCTCGCCGACTACGCGAAACTGCCGAAGGCAGACCTGATCCTGATCACCCATGAGCACCAGGACCATCTTGATCTCTCAGCCCTGGAAGCGATCAGGACCAGTGACATGGCCGTCATTCTGACCGGCACTGCCGCGGAAAAACTGCCGGGCGGCACTGTCATGAAGAACGGCGAAGTTCGCGCGGTCCTCGGGATCACGATCGAGGCCGTACCCGCCTACAACCTTGTGCACAAGCGCGCCAACGGGGAGCCCTTTCACCCGAAGGGCCAGGGAAACGGTTATGTGCTGTCCCTTGGGGATAAACGGGTCTATATAGCGGGCGATACGGAGAACACACCCGAGATGAAGGCATTGAAAAGCATCGACATCGCTTTCCTGCCTATGAACCTGCCCTATACGATGACGCCGGAAATGGTGGCGGACGCCGCAAAAGCGTTCAAGCCGCACGTGCTCTATCCCTATCATTACGGCGATACGGATACTTCCCGGATCGTCTCGCTGCTCAGTGACGACAGGGGCGTTGAGGTCAGGATCAGGAAGTTGAAGTGATCCGCGGTATGATCGCGCGGGCTGCAGTTGGTCGTCTGAAAGGGCCGAGCGCCAAGATCGCTGTGCGTCCCGGCATCGGATGTCCCATGAAGACCGCCTTCCTCTACAGCGGTGAGTTCGCCGCGTTCGACTACGGCGCCGGCCACCCCTTAAAGCCCTTTCGGCTCAAACTGACCTATGAACTGATCAGGGCCTGTGGGCTGCTTAGTCCGAATGATCCCCGGCTGGTCCGGCCCGTTCCCTCTCGAAGCGAAGAGCTTCTCTTCTATCACACCAGAGGCTACCTCGATATGCTCAAAGCGGCGAACGGAGGGAACTGGATCGAGGGCGCCGGGGAGTATGGTCTCGGCCCCGGGGACAATCCGATTTTCAAGGGCATGTACGACTGGTCCAGGCTGGTGGCCGGGGCTTCCCTGCTTGCCGCGGACCTCGCGGACAGCGGCGAGGCCGTGATTGCGTTCAATATGGCCGGCGGGCTCCATCATGCGCTCGCCTCCCGGGCCTCGGGGTTCTGCTATGTTAACGACGCGGTCATTGCCATCAAGCGCCTGACAGGCCGGGGCAGGCGAGTTGCCTACATCGATATCGACGCTCACCACGGGGACGGCGTGCAGGAGGCTTTCTACGACACGGACCGGGTCCTGACGATCTCGATCCATGAATCCGGCAGGACACTCTTTCCCGGAACCGGGTTCGAACGGGAGACCGGCACGGGCTCCGGCAGGGGATGCAGCGTGAACCTGCCGTTGCCGCGCGGCTCGGACGATGAGATCTTTCTTCATGCTGTCACGAGCGTCGTTCCTCCACTCATCGAAGACTTCAAGCCCGATATCATCGTGAGCCAACTCGGCGTAGACACCTTCCGGACCGATCCACTGGCTCACCTGAACGTCACGACGAACGGCTTCTGTCATGCGGTCAAGCTGATCAAGAGTATGGCCTCGAAGTGGGTGGCCCTGGGCGGGGGAGGCTACGACGTGACGAATGTGGCGCGGGCCTGGGCGCTTGCCTGGGCAATCATGAATGATGACGAGGCTCCGGACGAGATCCCGGGAGCTTTCCTGGACCTTTATGCGGATGCCGGCTTTCCGGGAACGCGCCTGCGTGATGGGCCGTTCATCCTGGAGGGGAGGGAAAAAGAGTCGATGATGAACGAAGTGGACCGGGTGATCCGGTTTGTCAGGGAACAGGTTCTGCGAAAAATCTGATTTTTTTTCATGAACCCGTGTTCGGCTCCCGCAAGGCTTGCTCGGCTTCCTCCGTAATCTCCGCGCAATTCAACTCCGTCATTCATTGCGCCTTGCTGACGCCTGTTCCCACCGGTGTCGGGGAACGGCACTGCCCGCCTGGTCAAGGCGGATGTGAGAAGACAATAGTGCGGTGGTGATTGTCAATAAATCGCTGTAATTTCTCTCGGCAGGACGAAGGGTATGAAAGGTGGAAATAGGCAGGGATCCCGGACTGTATGAAAACGAAAAAGGCCGGAAGGTATATCCTTCCAGCCTTGACTTGAAATGAGGGGGCGTTGCAGGCTACCCGTATGAAGAACACCGTTGAACCCTCAGGAATGTTCGGTCGCGACCATTACCATTCAGGAACGGAAAATTCTGCGAACGTCTGACTCGCTGGCCTTTAGACCTTCTCCCTGTGGGCTTTCGGACCTTTGCTTTCCGGTCTTTTATAGCCCGGAGCTGCGAGTGCTGCAGCGTGCGGCTGCATGTCCTCTGCTCCGAACCATAAAACCCGGCGTCAAAGGCCCTCAACAGATATTACATACGCTCTCACCTGACGGTGAGGTCCTGCAACGCCTTTTCTT
>DATIZR010000118.1 GCA_035516965.1 Nitrospirota bacterium | reverse complement strand
CATCGAAGATGTGTATAATCGGAAACGGCTTCACGCCTCTCTCGGATATATGCCACCGAACAAGTTCGAGGCGAGAAGCCAAACCTTAACCCCCTGTCCGGCGCTCTAACCCGAGTGTCCAATCACAGGGGTTCAGTTCAGTCCCAATAAGAGTGGATCTTCTTTTCATTGCGCCAATTCTATTTTACGAAGCAGCAATAGCCTTATGTTTGGCTGCCGTTGACCTTACCGTTAGTGAAAAACAAGGACTAACAAATCAACTGAATCGCTAATTCAAGGCGCAGCCCGTATTACCAGCAAAGCCTAGCAGTTCTAACCATTCGGCTCGAGAGGGTCGCAAAAATCGCGCCCCTCAGCCGAGCCGTTCATGTATAATTTTCAACCGGTATTCCGCATAGATAAATCGTCAAGGGGGCTGCAAGATAGTAGGTGTAGGTGACGATACCTATCTCTACGACACGATACTGATTTACGGGTTGAAGTGTGTACGGCCGGACGATAAGTACAGTTTCAGGAGAGCGCTGATTAGAGGATTGCCCAGAATTACTGCGAGGAATGAATTGGAATAGTCGGAAGGATTATCAGAAAGCCTGGTGGCTACCGGAATCTGCAGATACTGCCATCGCGGCCCCATTCGTGACTCTTCCCGTATGAATCCCTTCGATGTATGCCTGATCATTATTCCCGCCCCGTTCACGGTGTACACCTGCAGTCCATCAATTCGCGTATCTGCCGCTCGAAATCTTCTGCCGTCGTGAACAGGATCGTCTGCATTCCGATACCCCGTGCCCGCCCGATGTGCTCCTTATTGTCGTCGATAAACAGGATCTCTTCCGGTTTGACGCCGAGCTCGCTGCAAACGTACTGGAATGTTGAAGCCTCCCGTTTGCTCCGGTGAATCCGGAACGAGTTGAAGACACGGTCGAAATGTGAGAAGAGACCGCTGTCGCGGTCGATCTCTTCGAGCCAGTTCGTCTGATCGCTCAGCATGGCCACGGAAAGACCGCAGGACCGCAGAAGATCGACGCAGGCGAGCATCGGCTGCCGGAGAACGAAGCGCTTGAGTATCTCCTCGCGAAGTTCATGGTCCGTCCCGCGTACGCCCGCCCGCTCCCTGACGCTCTTCCAGTACTCCGCCTCTCCGGCGCGCCCGATGAGATATCCCGTCTCATCGATCAGCGCATCGGCGAGCGAGAAGAAGGTCACGGGATCGACCCCGTTCTTCCTGGCAATCTCCTCGAGCCCTTCCCGGAAGCCTTCTTCAGCCAGGACTCCTCCGAAGTCAAAGAGAATGGTTTTGATCATAAGCCTCCCTGCGCGTGTTCCCGCTTCCTTATATTATAGCCGTCTTCGTGCTGACCATGGAGGAGTCGAGAGGCCCGCGTCCAGGCGCGGGAAGCCTGAATTTTATTGTTTTTGATTTTTCGAATATGGTAAAATAGCTGGCCTTTGCAGAGCGCTTCTCTCCAGGGAAGTGATGAAGACGGTACGGAGGGGTTGGTGAATATGGTAATGCGATCCAGGCTGCTGCTGATTTTCGCTCTGATTTTGGCCGCATCACTGCTCGCTGCATGGAATCAGCCGGTCGTCCTTTCCCCGCATGCCGAAATGGTCGCAAAGGCTGTAAATTTCGACCGACAGGTGCTGGCCATCATGCAGGAGGAATCGGGAGGCGGGGAAATCCACCGGATGTCCGGCTATGATGCAAATGATTTCCAGGTCATCGTTGACGGGGTGTACCTATCCGTTCCGAATGACAAGACGGACGTGGTCCTTGAGTCCCTGAAAAAGAGGCTCGCGCCGATAAAATACATGGCTTTCGTCATCGAGATGAATGCAAATACCAGGACGGACAAGATCGGCGTGCTCAAGGGGACCGATCAGCTTGAGATCCTGCGGATCATGCACACCGACGGGGACCAGTACGACATTTCAAACCAGGACGTGATCGACCGGCTCACTGAATGGGGCAAGACCGCTCCCTTCGAAGTCATCGGCGCGGATAACGACTGGGTCGAGATCGAGTTCAAAACGCTGCCGCAGGACCTGAAGGCTTTCGCCGAGGAAGTGTATGATTTCTGCCCCGACGCCGTGGACCAGGGCCCGGGGAGCACGGCCGACCTTGCCCGGGACATCCAGAAGACGAAAAGGCTGTTCCTGTGGTGGGATTGACAATAAGTGAATCAAGGAAAGGTCGGAGGGGAATAAAAAAAGCAGGCGGTTTTGAACCGCCTGCTTAAAGTCACTCAAGAAACCTTTTTTCCGCTCGGTATAATGAATTAGCGGTATAGGTAACTTACTTTGCTGCCGGAGCCATTTCGTCCTTCTTCATTTCGGTCTTCTTGTCGGCCTTCTTCTTCTTCTCTTTCTTAGCTGACTTCTTCTTCTTTGCCGGCGCCTTCTCTTCCTTCTTCATGTCCTTCATCTCGCCAGCCGGGGCTGCCTTCTCCTCTGCGAAAGCAACGCCGAGGGTCAGAGCAAATGCCATTGCCGTGAAAAGCGCGATAATCTTCTTCATTGATTTTCACCCCCTTTCCGTTTTTAGAATGGTTAAATTTATCAGATTTTCCCCATAGTGTCAAGCATAATCAATGACTAACCCAGGAGGCGCATGATGGCATGCCTGTCTCGCGTCAGGCTCAAGGGCAGTATTGTTCTATAAAAGCTGTTGAAAAACAACGCGAACAAAGGTATTAGGAACGGCAATATTCCTCAGGTGTTACCCCAGGATTTTAACGCAGGCTATCAGTGGAGAAGAGACTGGGCATGGGCCGTGGTCGTGGATACGGCAAATCCCGGTGTCTACATAGCAGGATAGAAGGCCCTGATTCCTTCCCGGCCATTTTGAGTGGATCATCGAGAGGCTCGTGAAGTTAAGAGCATTCATACGAAGGCTTGTTTTTGCAGAGGGGCCGTCAAAAACCGTCATTTCTTGACAAACCTGAGTTATTGGTTTAGATTGGCTAAAATTAAAAATCCCGTGACCGAGGAGCCTCAGAGTGAAAAAAACCTTCTCTGCAGTCGTGATTTTCCTGCTGGTCGCAGTGCTCTCTGCCTGCACCAAAGGCTATGAGCGTCAGGCAACGGCAGGTGATGTGAAGATGACCCTCACGGCCAGCCAATATCCGCTCGTCAAGGGCGACAATACGATCACCATCAAGGCGGTTGATCAGTCGGGCAAACCCGTGACCGACGCGATTGTGAACGTGCGCTATTACATGCCTCCCATGCCGGGAATGGCTCCCATGGAATTCAACACCCAGGCCGTATCCAAGGGTGATGCCTACTCTTTTACGGCCAATATCGCAATGGAGGGCGGATGGAAGGCTGAAGTGTCGGTGACCCGCCCGGGCAAGCCGGCATCCTTGGCGACCTTCAATCTGGACGCTCGGTAACATACGGATTCAGCAGGGAAGAGCGACGAGGATCGAGAGATGAAGAACGATGGATGAACTCATCGAAGGCATCTGTCGTTTATTATGATCGCACTGTTCAATAAACGTATCCGGGGGATCAAAACGATCGTGCTCGCAGCAATGCTCGGGCTGATCACCACGTTCCACTTTCTGGCAGGGGGCGTTCAGGCGGGCATGCTGCATGGACTGCTCGGACACCTGTACATTCTGCCGATCATCCTGGCCGCTTACTGGTACGGCATCAAGGGAGGCGTGATCGTCTCCATTACATCCTGCGTCCTGTTCTCGCCCCATCTGTTCCTGCACTGGCATGATCCCTTCCTCGATATTTACAACTACGTTGAGCTGTTCCTGTACCTGTTCATCGGCGGCGTGACCGGAGTCCTGAGCCAGATGGAGCGGAACCAGCGACTGCGCTACGAGGAGGCCATCGGCAGGCTCGACGATTCCCACCGGAAGCTCAAGGAGCAGACGGACATCCTGTTCCAGACCGAGGAACAGCTCCGGAGGGCGGACCGGCTGTCGGCGCTGGGAGAGCTGTCCGCGGGCATGGCCCACGAGATCCGCAACCCCCTCGGTTCCATCAAGGGAGCCGTGGAGATCATCAAGGACGACTATTCGCCGGAGGAGGCGAAATACGAATTCATCCAGATCCTGCTGAAGGAATCGGACCGGTTGAACCAGATCGTCCAGGAGTTTCTCGGGTTCGCCAAGCCCAAAAACCCGGAGTTCCATTTCGTCGACCTGAATGAAGCCATCGAATCCGTTCTCACGCTCACTGCCCAGGAGGCACGGAAAGCACGCGTGCAGGTTCAAAAAAAGCTCGATCCTTCCATCGGGGAGAGAAACCTCGATGCGGGCCTGTTGAAGCAGGCCATCCTGAACCTCATCCTGAACGCGATCCAGGCTATGCCGGATGGAGGCGTGCTGACCGTCTCGAGCAGCCTCTCGGCCGGCGCCGTCGAGGTCAGGGTCACGGACACGGGAACCGGCATATCCGAGGAGAACCGGAAGAAGCTCTTCAGCCCCTTCTTCACGACCAAGAAGAACGGGACCGGCCTGGGCCTCGCGATCACGTACCGGATCATTGAGAACCACCGGGGAACAATAGACGTGGCGAGCGAGCCGGGCAGGGGGACGACGTTCCTGGTGAGGATTCCGGTGTGAAAAGAGAGGTGCCTGCCGCGGTTCCGGGGACCCTGTCGTGAGACGGTTCTTCTCTGACACTGAAATGCGAACGGAACGACCACAGGGCGAAGCGGGCAGCGTAGGCGCTGCCGACTGAAGGCTGGATTAATGAAAAAGACCACAATTCTCCTGATAGACGATGACGACAGCTTGCGACGGGTCATGGAGTTCAGCCTGGCCGAGGCGGGATACTCGGTCAAGGCCGCGGCGAGCGGCGAAGAAGGTCTGCGGCTGCTTGACGCGGGCTCTTTCGACGCAGTCATCACGGACATCACGATGCCGGGCATGGACGGCATGCAGGTGCTCGCCAGGGTCCGCGAGCGCGACGAGGCGGTCCCGGTCATCGTCATAACCGCCTACGGCACGATCGAGAGTGCGGTCGAGGCGATGCGGCAAGGCGCCTTCGACTACATCACGAAGCCGTTCAACCGCGATGAGCTCCGGATCACCCTGGACAAGGCGCTCAAAATGCGCCGCCTGGAGCGCCAGAACGCGGAGCTGCGCACGGCGGTGAACGACCGGTACCGCTTCGACGCAATCATCGGCACGAGCAACAGGATCAGGGACGTGCTCGAGATGGCCGGGCGGGTCGCGGCGAGCGACGCGAGCGTGCTCATCACGGGCGAGAGCGGGACCGGCAAGGAGCTCCTGGCAAAGGGCATCCACTATAACAGCGGCCGCTCCGACGGTCCTTTCGTGGCGATCAACTGCGCTGCGATCCCGGAGAACCTGATCGAGAGCGAGCTGTTCGGACACGCGAAGGGCGCGTTCACCGGCGCCGTCAGGGACCATGAGGGAAAATTCGAGCTTGCCGGGGGCGGAACGCTGTTCCTCGACGAGATCGGAGACCTGCGCGTGGACCTGCAGGCAAAGATCCTCCGGGCGCTCCAGGAGCGCCAGGTGGACCGCGTGGGTGGCAGACACCCGGTTCCCGTGGACGTGCGCATCATAGCGGCCACGAACAGGGACATCGAGCGCGCCGTGCGGGAGGGCAGCTATCGCGAGGACCTGTACTACCGGCTGAGCGTGGTCACCCTGCATATCCCGCCCCTCCGGGAACGCCGGGAGGATGTGCCGCTTCTGGCAGGTCATTTTCTGAAAAAGTTCAATCCCTCTGACGCGGTTCGGCTGGACCAGGACGCACTCTCGCTGCTCACGGACTACGGCTGGCCGGGCAACGTGCGCGAACTGGAGAACGTCGTCCAGCGTGCATCGGTGCTCAGGCGGGGGGATATCATCACGGCCGAGGACCTGCCGGACAAGCTCAAGAATGAAAAGACGAGCGTCGAGAGCATCATCCTGAACCTCCCCGATGAGGGCATACGACTGGAAGAGCTGGAAAAGAACCTGATAATCAAGGCCCTCGAAAAGCACAACAACAACCAGACCCGCGCGGCCGAATACCTGGGGATCACGAGGCCAACCCTTATTTACCGCCTGGAGAAATACGGGATAAAATAGCACGAGCCCCGGATGAACCGCGGCTGCGGGGTTGCCCATGGCAGGACAGGGGACGCGCGAGAAAAGTCTTTGCAACAGCGGCGAATTCCTGTATTATGGTTGCACTTTATCATAACTCTTTCTCCCCCAGGAGGTACTGAACATGGCTAAGACGACGCTGAAGGTCCAGGGAATGACCTGCAATCATTGCGTGATGCGCGTAGCCAAGGCGCTCAAAGCGGTTCCGGGCGTGCAGGACGCACAGGTCGACCTGCAGAAGGCCGAGGCGGTAGTGACCTATGACGACGCGAAGACCGGTAAGAACAAGCTTTCCGCTGCGGTCGTCGAGGCGGGGTATAAGACCTCGTAGGCAGCCTCCGGACCCCTTTCCTTGACAACATCCCGTGCGATCAGTATAATTTCACCGTATTTTACGCGGCGCCGTCGGCCGCGCGATCGTGGGGGGACGAAGAGAGGCGGCAGATGGAAGCCAGTTCCAAGTGGATCATGATCCTTGCCCGGTCAGCGAGGAGAAAACAGCTCCCGCTCGATATAGACCACTGTTCGCCGATCTCGCTCCGCAGCATCATCCTCGACGTGCGCACACCGGACTCGATCCTCGAGCAGATCGCCCAGACCTACTACGATGACGAGGAAGTCCTGCGCGAGCTGGTCCGGTGCCCCAACCTCTCCGAAACGACGCTGGCCTTCATCGCCCTTACCGCATCCGATGAGATCAGGAGCTTCATCAGCGGCACGCGGGTGATCGATGTGGTCACCGCTGAGGCCGAAGCGGAGAGCGGGCGGAAGAAGCTGAACACGACGCAGATCATCCTCAAGATGAAGCCGTCCCAGAAGATCAAGCTCGCGCTGACCGGCGCCAAGGAAGCGCGGGGGATCCTCATCCGGGAGTCGAGCAAGCAGATATCCCTGTCCGTGCTGAACAATCCCCGGGTCACGATAGCCGAGGTGGAGTCCTTTGCCAAGTCCCAGAATCTGAGCGAAGACGTGATGCGCAAGATCGGGGCCAACACGGAATGGACGAGAAAGAACTCGGTCGCGGCCGCGCTGGTGTTCAACCCGAAGACGCCCGTCGGCGTTTCGCTCGGGTTCATTCCGCGCATGACCGAGCGTGATCTCGGAATCCTGGAAAAAAGCAAGAACGTACCCGAGGGCGTCCGCACGGCAGCTCGCGGAATGCTGATCAGGAAAAAAGTAGGCAAGGGTTAGTCAATTATCTCCTTGCGATCCACGCCGCCGTCTTGTCCTTTATCAGCTCATTTCCCCGGGGGAATTCCGATGAAACAGACGATACTCCTCGCCATGCTGCTCGCGCTTGCCGTCGCGGGATGCAGCCGTGTCAGGACGGTCCAGAAGACCGAGCCCATCATGGGCACGGATGTCACCATCACGGTCGTCGCGAAGAGCAGGGCGGGGGGCGGGGCCGCCATCGATGCCGCCATGGACGAGGTCCGGCGCTTCGACCGGATGATGTCGCTCTACAAGATCGACAGCGAGGTATCGAAGGTAAACGAGGCCGCCGGCCGCCACCCGGTCGTGGTATCGCCCGAGATGATCGATGCGGTAGAATCCGCGCGCCGCGTCTCGGAGCTGTCGGGCGGCGTTTTTGACATCACGATCGGCCCGCTCGTGGTGCTGTGGCAGATGAGGCTCAAGGAGGGGACGGTCCCGACCGACTCGGAGATCGCCAGGGTGAAGCCCCTTGTGAACTACCGGAACATCGTCGTCGACCGCAAGGCCTCGACCATCTTCCTGAAGAGACCGGGCATGATCATGGACCTGGGGGGCATGAAGGGTTACATCGCCGACCGGGTCAGGGACCTGCTCAGGGCACACGGCATCGACAATGCCGTGATCGCGCTGGCGGGGGACATCTGGGTGATGGGACGCCGGGAGGACGGAACACCGTGGCGGATCGGCGTCCAGCATCCCCGAGAGCGGGACAAGACGCTGATCGTGCTGGGGCTGAGCGACAAATATATCACCACGTCCGGCGATTACGAACGCTTCGTCATCAGGGGGAACAAGCGGTACCATCATATCATCGACCCCAGGACCGGCAAGCCGTCTACCGGCGTCATCTCGGCCACGCTGATCGGGGACCAGGGCTCGCTGATCGATCCGCTTGCCAAGGCGCCCTTCATCCTGGGTCCGGAAGAGGGCATGAAGATCGTGAAACAGGCGGGGGCCGAGGCGATCATCGTGGATGAGGGAGGCCGGACCTTCATGACCGACGGGATCAAGACGATGGAGGCGGGTGCCCGCAAGTGAACGTATGATGAAAGTGATGTTCCTGTGCACCGGCAATTCCTGCCGCTCCCAGATGGCGGAAGGGTTCGCCCGCGAGCTCGGCAAAGGCAGGGTCGAAGCCTTCAGCGCCGGACTCATGGCCGCGGGAGTGAACGCCCGGGCCATGGCGGTCATGAAGGAAGCCGGCATCGATATCTCCGGCCAGACATCCAAGGAGATCGACGCAGTGCTCATGCGCAGCATGGATGTCGTCATCACGCTTTGCGACAACGCCGCCGAGGCCTGCCCCTGGACGCCTCCCTCTCTCAAACGGCTTCACTGGCCCATCAAGGACCCGATCCTGGCGCGGGGCACCGATGCAATGATCATGAATGATTTCAGGCGAGCGAGGGACGAGATCAGGGGGAAAATACAGCTTTTTCTCAAGGATGTCCCGTCCGGCGGCGGAAAAAAAGTATAGGCGGGGAGCTCAGAACGAAGAAAAAAACAGTTGCAGGAATGAGAACATATTGGTACTATACGGAACAATTTTAGAAGGAATTGAAATTCATCGGGAGGAAGTATGGTAAGTCTGACAGACAATGCAGTCACGAAGTTCAAGGAAATTGTTGTGGCACAGGGCAAGGCCGGCGACGGGGTGCGCATATTCACCGTGCCGGGCGGCTGAAGCCCGTCACTGGCTATGGACATAGCCAAGGAAGCCCTGCGGGGCGATACGACGCTCGAATTGAGCGGACTCAGGGTGTTCGTTGAGGAGCGCGCCAACATAATGCTTGAGAACACGAACATCGATTTCAACGATAAACAGGGTTTTATCCTTTCGGGGATGCAGTCAAGCTGCGGCTCTTCTTGCAGCAGCTGCTGATCACCGGACCATCTTTTTTGCCTTCCCGCAACCGCTGTCTCACTGAGACAGCGGTTTTTTTTGTCCTGGAGCGGCTTGAGGGCGGACCGGAGGCTCAATACTTGTCAGGGTTCAGGCCGTGGGCCTTGCCCAGGAACTCCGCTGCCTTGTCCCTCATCCCCATGCCCTGGCCAGGTAGTCATAGACCATCCGTCATTCGGGTTCACCGGGACCGTCTCAGAGTAGAACTCGATCGCCCGGTCCGGAAGGCACTTTCTAAGATAACAGAACCCCCTGTTGACGAAGAGGCTGGCAGTGTCGATGTCGTCGAGGCTCCTGAGTTGCGGGACGAACATGAACTCCCGCATGCCTTCATCAGGCATGCCGTGCTCGACGTAAATGCTCCCGATGTTCACGCAGTCATTCATGCGGAAAGCCCCATGCTTACCGGGAAGCTTACGGGGAACGATGTCAATTCGGCATTGTTTCGTATCAATTATATGAATTTTATTGCTCATGCTGACCTGCGGGAGCAGCCGCCCGGTGCTAAAATAGGGATGGGGCAGTTGTGCGGCCTTTGGATACAGGTATGCCTCTTCTTGAAATCAATAACATCTCGTTTACTGCGGGTTCTCGTGCCGAGACCCCGATCCTTTCGGGGCTTTCCCTGTCCATGGATGCGGGCGAGGTGCATGCCCTGCTCGGCACCAACGGCACCGGCAAGAGCACCCTCGCGTGCCTGATCATGGGGTGCGAGGGATACCGCCCGGCGAGCGGCGAGATCCGGTTCAACGGCGAGATCATCAACGACCTCCCGATTCATGCGCGCGCCCGGCTCGGCATCACCATGGCATGGCAGGAGCCCGTCCGGTTCGAGGGCATCGCGGTGAGGGATTACCTGTGTCTGCGGCCGCAGGCCGGGGACGCGGCCTCCTGTCTGGAACTGGTCGGCCTCTCCCCGGCCCCGTACCTCTCCCGCATGGTTGACAAGAGCCTGAGCGGCGGAGAGCGCAAGCGGATCGAGCTGGCATCGATCCTGGCGCTCAGCCCGCGGCTCGCCATCCTCGATGAGCCCGACTCCGGCATCGACATGCTTTCGATCCAGGACGTCATCAACGTGATCAACGCGTTCCGGAAGAACGGGACCGCGGTCCTGCTCGTGACTCACCGAGAGGAGATCTGCAAGGTCGCCGATCGTGCGTCGCAGCTCTGCAACGGCAGGATCATATGCTCCGGCAAGCCTGAGAACGTAGCCGGGCATTACAAGTCCAGCCATTGCCTGGAATGCAACGGCGTGGAGTGCCACTATGTCTGAACTGGATCAGCTCATGCAGGCACTGGGAGAGGCGGGCGGCGATGCCGCGGTTCTCGCGGACCAGGAGACCGCCCATCTGAGTGTGAGCGGGAACTCCATCCTGAGCTCGCGCCTGGTGGAGGGGCTCGAGGTGGACGCACGGGAAACGCGGAACGGTATATCGGCCCGCGTCATCGTCCGGGAAGGGGTGAACCTCCGGAACCCCGTACATCTCTGCTTCGGCGTCCTGCACAAGAAGGGGAGGCAGGAGATCCGGATGGATGTGAAGCTCGAGAAGAACTCCTCGGCCACCTTCATCGCGCATTGCATATTCCCGAAGGCGGAGAAGGTCGTGCACAAGATGGACGCGAAGGTCGAGATCGGCGAGGGCGCGGAGATGCGGTACTCCGAAACGCATTACCACGGGCTCTTCGGCGGCATCGAGGTTCTGCCGAAGCTTTCGGTAAACGTGGGAAAGGGCGGCAGGTATTTTACGGAATTTTCCCTCGTGAACGGCAGGGTGGGGAAGCTCGCCATCGATTACGAGGTTAGCACAGGGGAACAGGCGGTTGCCGAACTGGTCGCCCGCGTTTTTGGTCATGCCGACGACGAGGTGAAGATCAGGGAAAAGGTCGTGCTCGCGGGCGAGAACGCGCGGGGGCTGATCAAGGCCCGCGTGGCGATCGAGGACGATGCATTCGCGGAGATCACGGGCATCACCGAGGGCAACGCAGCGGGTTGCAGGGGGCACGTGGACTGCATGGAGATCGTGAAGGACCGGGCCGTGGCCAAGGCGATACCGCTCGTCCAGGTGAACAACCCGCTCGCCAAGGTCACCCACGAAGCCGCAATCGGAAGCGTGGACAAACGGCAGCTGGAGACGCTCATGGCACACGGGCTGTCGCCGGAGGAGGCAGTGGATCTGATCGTAAAGGGTATCTTGCGGTGAGGGCAGCGGGGGATAGGCCAATCCGGACAAAAGCAGCCTTTCCCTCGAGCGCCGGTGTCTCAGAGTCAGGCTGGACAAAGGGCCGTCCTGTGCTTCATCCATTCGTGAGGGCGCTCTCTCACCCCTGAAAGTGCTATCATATAAATGGGGACACTTTTTCCCTTGTATTGCCGGGGGTAGCGCATGGAGCGAACAACCTCAAAATCTATCATCCGCATCACCGCATGGTATGCGGTCTTCGGCGGGCTGTGGATCGCCTCGTCGGACCGTCTTCTGGAATTCCTGGTTGCCGATCCGCACCGGATCACCGTCATGCAAACTTACAAAGGCTGGGCATTCGTGGCCGTGAGCGCCCTGCTTCTCGCTCTCCTGGTCCGTCGTGAGCTGCTCGCCCGCGAAAAGACGGAGCAGCGGCTCACCGCGTCAGAGCTGAAATACCGGACCCTGGTCGAGGCGGCGAACGATGCTGTGATCGTTGCCGAAGCGGACACGGGCGTCATCATCGACGCGAACCGGAAGGCCGCCGAGCTCACGGGAATCCCCATCTCGTCGCTCATCGGGATGCGTCAGCCCGACCTCCATCCCGCCCAGGACCGGCAGCACTGCAGGGAGGTGTTCGAGCAGGTCCGGAGCGGAGGCGTGATCCAGACCGCGCGCTGCATGTCCCGCCGCGAGGGCAGCGAGATCCCCGTGGAGATCAGCGCCGGTGTGATCGATATCGGCGGGAAAAAGGTGGTTCTGAGCATCTACCGGGACGTTTCGGAGCACGCGGCCGCAGACGAACGGTTGAGGCGGGAAAAAGAGCGCGCCCGGATGTATCTCGACGTGGCGGACGTCATTCTCGCAGTCGTTGGCGACGATGAGTTGGTGAAGCTCATCAACCGGAAAGGGGCAGAGATCCTGGGCCTTCCGGAGGAGGAGATCGTCGGCAGGAACTGGTTCGACTCCTTTGTTCCCGAAGACCTTCGTGCCAGCGCGAGGGCCGGGTTCCGGAAACTGCTCTCCGGAGAAGCGGGGCCTGCCGGCTACGCGGAGAGCCCCGTGCTCGCGAAGAGTGGCAGGGAGCGTACCATCGCCTGGCGCCACACGCTCATCCGGGACGAGGCGGGCAGGGTCACCGCCGCCCTGAGCTCGGGTGAGGACATCACGGACCGCAAGCAGGCTGAAGAGCAGGCCTCCTGCAGGCTCGGCAACCTCGCCGCCCTCCACGCCATCGACCTCATGATCACCTCGACCCAGGACCTCCGCGTCATCCTTCGTCAGTTCCTCGACCTCGTTGTTGCCCAGTTCCACGTGGACGCAGCTGACGTGATGCTCGTGAACCGCCATGCGCCTGTGCTCGAATACGCCGCGGAGACGGGATTCCACACCGCGGGCATCCGCCGCTCGAGCCTGCGGATGGGGGAAGGCCTCGCCGGCATCGCCGCCCTCGAGCGGAGGGTCATCAGCACGCCCGATCTCCGGGACCCGGCGAGTGGATTTCTGCGTCCGAATCTCATCGATGGAGAAGGGTTCGTTGCCTATTATGCCGTGCCCCTCGTGGCGAAGGGCATCGTAAAAGGCGTGCTTGAGATCATGCATCGCTCGCCACTCGTCCTCGACCAGGAGCAGCGTGAGTTCCTCGAATCCCTCGCTTCCCAGGCGGCCATAGCTATCGACAATGCATCGCTCTTTGACGAGCTCCAGCGCTCGAACATGGAGCTCATGCTCGCCTATGACGCGACGCTCGAGGGCTGGGCCCGGGCCCTGGAACTCCGGGACCGGGTGACCGAGCGGCACACCGAGCGTGTGTCGGAGCTTACCGTCAGCATCGCACGGGCCATGGACCTGCGCGAGGAGGACATCGTCCACATACGCCGCGGTGCGCTCCTTCACGATCTCGGAAAGATCGGCATTCCCGACAGCATTCTTCGGAAGGAGGGACCGCTCACCGATGATGAACGGGAGCTCATGCGGCAGCATCCCGTCTACGCCTTTGAGATGCTCAAGCCCATAGCCTACCTGAGGCCGGCGCTCGATATTCCCTACTGCCATCACGAGCGGTGGGACGGCGATGGCTACCCGCGCGGGCTCAAGGGTGAACAAATCCCGCTGGCGGCAAGGATATTCGCCCTCGCCGACATCTGGGACGCGATCTTTTCCGCTGACAGGCCCTACCGCCGTCCGCTCTCCCGCAGCGAGGCCTGTGATCACATCCGCGGCCTCGCGGGCAACCACCTCGACCCGAAGGTCGTGGAAGCGTTCCTGCGCATGGATGATCAGGTATGCCCGGTCATGCCCCATTCCGGGAAGAAAGAAGAAACGGTCCGCTGATCTGAGGCTTTCTCACGGGAGGAAGCGGGGTTGCTCTGAGCTCAAGGAATTCTTTTTGTGATTTCAAGGGGAGCGCCGGCTTGCTGCGCCGTTTCGGGTCAGGAAAGAGACGTACCGATTCACCGTTGTGCCCCATCGAACGTCATGGAAGGGAGCCGCACTCACGATGCCTCTCAGTACGCTGAACGTTCTGAAGAGGACAGTCGCGTCACTGGTCAACCGGTCATTGAGCCCACCCCTTCGGAGCCTCAAAAAGAACGTTCCCGCTCTGGATATAGGAGTGTACGTTGCTGCAGCCCACGCCTGCACATGCGTGCTTCACTTCACTCATTTCATCAAATCCGGTGAGAACGATGGGACGGGCATTATCGGACTTCCATAGATCTTATGAATAGGATTATGGGGTAAACATGCGCTGGCACTGCACCTGATGGGGTGCTGCCGGCCCGGCTTCGATGATCTCCGGACAGTACCCCACTGCTGCAGTCCGTACGGTCCAGCCCGCTCATGCTGCGGAACCACTTCCGGCCCAGGGCTTACTCAGGCTGCTTTCCTCCTGATGTATTTTTCGCGGGCTATGCCGACATCAACGGAATAGATCGTTATATCTTCTTCTGTGAACACTTTTTTCAGCGTCTCTCGCAGCGCATCGCGGACAACGTTTTCATAGAGCTGTACATCGTAATCGCGCATGTTCTCATCAACCCCCTGAAGCGGTACGTCAATGTTCAACTCGATATCGGGGACCACCTTGAGCCACATATCGGTCACCTCCTTCTTCGCAGCTAACACGTAACCCTCTTTGCGTAAATTATAGCACCATGGCGTGATACGGCCGTCTCCCTGTCGTACCGAATAATAATAACCGGGACCGCAACGAACCTGAAGTCCCTTCTTCCTTCAATATATTCATATTCCCCCTCGCTCCCGGTGATGTCGTGATGAAAAGCGCCTACGCCATCTCTGCGCGTTGCTCCAGTTGATCGCAGGAAGCGGACCTGCGCGGCTAGTCCACTCTTTGCCTAAATCAACGTGTCCAGAGTACTCAAGAAGTTGACGAGATCCTGTTTCTTTTGATTGATGAGTCCGGTGGCGTAACGCTGATCTCAAAAATTTACCGCGTCTATTGGCGGGAATAAGGAGGAAAGCTGATGCTTAAGTTGCAACACTCCTTGCGAGCGCTGCAAATCATCCCTATTCAGCTGTTTGTCTGGCACAGGGAATCATTGGGGGGTGAGCGAATACCGCACCGACCGTGCAGAGTCCGTCCCAAAGAAAGTCCAGTTTGAGCGGCTGGCGTATGGACAGCATCGCAAAGGGCGCGAGCATGGACAGGGTTATGAACTTTCAGGAGTATCTACAGCTGGCCAAAGTTGTACTGGCTGTAGCGGATCCTGTTGGTTGCACCTGAAAGAAATGCTCGAACAGTGCGATCGCTCGCTCAGTTCGGCAGCTACGTACCCTTTCGGTCATTTAAATTGCGGAGATGAGCGTACCAGGCGAACGACATAAAGACATTCGATATTCAGAAAAGCGAAATAGTACGGAAGATCACATGATTGGTATATTTTCTTTCGCAGCCCGGAGAGGAGTTCGCATGCCGCAACGAAGCCTTGTAAAATCGGTCAATTGCCGGGATGATTTACTTTTGGCCATTTATACTTTAGCCCTAAAGTTTCTGCAATTTCCTGCCGATAAAATAAGAAAATGCGCGTTTATCAGGGGGATCGCATGGCTGAAACAACGCAGTCCATTTCGGAGCAGGACGTCAGGCGGTATATCAAGGGTTTGCACGACCTCTCCACCATCCCGGTACTTCTCGGCAAGATACTGAGAACGGTCCAGGACGAGAACGCCTCCACAAGCGAGCTCCACAAACTCATCACGTTCGACCAGGCGCTGGCGCAGCGCGTCCTGCGCATGGCCAATTCAGCCTATTTCGGCCGTTCGGGCCAGATAAAGGACATCGAGCAGGCTATCATGTTTCTCGGCTTCGAGCGGATCCGTTCCGTCGCGATCGGCATGACGGTCATGAACGTGGTGCCGACGAAGGGCTCCTTTACCATAGAGAACCTCTGGATCCACGGGTACGAGGTGGGATTTCTCGCCTCGGTCCTGACCGACTACATTCCGCTCACCATCCCGGGCGAGTGCTTCCTTGCCGGCCTCCTGCACGACCTCGGCCGGGTCGTCTTCTGCAGCATGGACCAGAAGAAGTTCATGGCAATCGGCCCGGACGATGATATGCTGGACTGGGAGCGGACGATCTTCGGGTGCACCCACGCAGAGGCGGGGGCATGGTTCGTCGAGGCGCTCGGCATGCCGAAGGACCTCGCGGAGATCACGAATAACCATCATCATCCGACGCTTGCGAAGGAACAGAAGGATATTACCGCGGCGGTGGCGCTGGCAGAGGGGCTCGTGGGCAGGTTCAGCCCCCGGAAGGGAAACGACAGCATCTGGACCGGTGAGCACGATGTGCTCCTGTCCACATACTCGATCGCCGAAGAGGATATCAGTTCAATGGGAAATAGGCTGACGCAGGCCATGCCGGACATCGAACAGGTGTTTGCCAAGGCTTGAGTGCGTGGTAAGCTCCGACCGCCTGGACAAAAAAGTGCCGGCGGGAAGGTGGGGGGGAGGGCTGAACACCGCCGGCACGTGCTGCAACGGGAAAAGCTGTTTTGTACACTACCCTTGACTCTATTCCTGCCTGAACCGATTCCTCGCGTTCCTTGTTCTCTTTCTTGCGACCCTATCCCTGGCTAATATAATATCTGATGATTAGAATTTGATGTGTGGGGTAAAAAAAGGGGGGGTCACCCTTCGGAATAACCCCCTGTCATGAACCGGTCCTTAGGCCGTGCCGGTTTTACAGGCTTTTTGTTTTTTGATTCGATACTGCTCGGAAAGATGTCGCAACGCGGCCGCCGCCTGAACGACGGTGCCGCCGCTGGCGTGGCGCTTGAGGGCGATGACCGTTGTTTCATGAACCGACTTCGAGTTGTTTCTTTCAATCGCTTTCATGGAGGGACCTCCGAAAGGATGGAACAAGGGCATGTTGCAGAGCGAAGACTCAGTGTAATGAGTATAGCACATATTGTCAATAAAAAAATGGTCATACCGTTTCGCGGTCGCGCAACTATGACGGGTCATACTTCCGGAAAACGAGGGCCCCATTAACACCTCCGAAGCCGAGAGAGTTGGAGAGCGCTGCCCGGACCGCTATTCTGCGCGCTTTGTGCGGCACATAGTCGAGGTCGCAACCAGGATCGGGGTACTCGAGGTTGATCGTGGGAGGGACCATGCCATCACGGAGCGCGAGGGCGGTTATCGCGGCCTCCGCGGCTCCCGCTGCGCCGAGCATATGGCCGAGCATCGATTTGGATGAACTGACCGCGATTTTCCGCGCATGGGGCCCGAAAGCCTTTTTCAGGGCAAGCGTCTCGATCCGGTCATTGGACTGCGTCCCCGTCCCGTGGGCATTGACGTAATCGACGTCTTCGGGCCGCATGCCGGCGTCCTTCAGGGCCAGCGTCATGGCTCGCGCCGAACCGTCGCCGTGCTCGTCGGGACGGGCATAGTGGAACGCATCGGACGTCAGTCCGTAGCCGGCAAGCTCCGCGTAGATCCGGGCGTTCCGCTTCTCCGCGTGGCCCCGTTCCTCCAGGACAAGGACCGTTGCGCCCTCGGCGAGCACGAACCCGTCGCGTTCGCGGTCAAAGGGCCTGCTCGCCTTTTCCGGCTCGCAATTCCGCAGGGAGAGCGCTTTTGCCTGGCAGAACCCCGCAAGGATCAGGGGAGTCAGGGACGCTTCGGACCCTCCGGCGAGCATCACATCGGCGTCGCCTCGCTGGATGATCTTCATGGCCTCTCCGAGGGCGTGCGTGCCCGTGGCGCAGGCCGTAGAGACATCGAGACAGGGTCCCTTCGCGCCGGTCTTCATCGAAATATAGGCTGATGCCATGTTCACCAGCGACATGGGAGTGTAGAAGGCAGACACCGCCCGGGGTCCCCGCTGGAGCAGCGCGGCCATGTTGGTCTCGGTCGTGCTGACGCCGCCCCTGCCGGACCCCACGAGCACGCCCGTCCGTTCGGGGCTGACGCCTGCGGCGGGAAGACCGGCGTCTTCGCGAGCCATGAGAGCAGCGGCCAGCGCGTATTGGATGCAGGGATCGGTCCTGTTCGCTTCTTTCGCGTTCATGAACACGCGCGGGTCGAAGCCGGTGAGTTCGCCGGCAATGCGGCAGGGAAAGGCGGAGGCGTCAAAGCGGGTGATCCGTCCGACGCCCGAGCGGCCTTCGAGCAGGGACGACCAGGTCGTTTCCCTGTTGACCCCGAGGGGTGTGAGCATTCCGATCCCGGTGACCACAATTCGCAGCGTCATGCTGCGCAGTATAAAAGGTTTCGGCAGGTTTGTCAAAAGACCCTGTTCCTTCAAGGTATTCACCTTTGACAACGACCTGGTTTGTGGTATAGTTGAGCCAGACGAATACTGTTTCTCATCCTGATATTGCGGAAGGGGGCCCGAGATGAAAAAACCGGAACTGCAGACCATGATCGTCCGTGAACTCAAAGCTCTGGCCGGAAAGATGAAGGTGCAAGTGCCTTCGGAGGCCAGGAAGGCAGACATCATCAAACTCTTGTCCGCAGCTTTCAAGAGCAAGCCAGCAGCAAAAACGGTCAAAAAGAATGCCGGGGCCAAGCGCGCCGTTGCATCGGTAAAAAGGAAAGCAGCTCCCGCAAAGATCGCCATCGCAAGAAAGAAAGCGGCAGCCCGTCCTGCATCGCTGACGAAGCCGGCTCTGCGTCCGGACAAACCGTCCGTCGAGATGCCTCCCTCGGGCCGTGAATGGAAGACCCCTCCCGGAGTAGAGGAGCCTATCATGGCGCAGGAGCGCGTGTCCGACGCGAAATATTACACCGGGCCCGAACGGAGGCCGACGGCCGCGGCCGCCTACGGCGAGCTTCCCGCGGGGTACGGCGAAGAGAAGATCGCCATCATGGTGCGCGATCCCTATCTCGCCTATGCCTATTGGGAGGTTACGCAGGAGCGGCTCCAGCGGGAAAAGGCCTGGTTCGGATGGGACGGCAAGCTGACGATCCGGATCTATGATGTCACCGGGGTCCAGTTCGACGGCCGGAACGCGGTCGGGTACTTCGATCAGGACGTGGATGAACTGGTCGGCAAATGGTACTTCGATCTGGGCAGGCCCGGCCACTCCTTTATCGCGGACATCGGACTGCTGTCTCCGGAGGGAAGATTTCTTACCCTCGCCCGTTCGAACCGCGTGATCACGCCGAGGGACGGGGTCTCCGATGTGGTCGACGGCGAATGGATCGTCGTGGACGAGGAGTACTGGAAAATATACGGGCTCCGGGGAGGCCCTTCCTCGCAGCAGCTCCAGGAGAAGGGAAGGCTGAAACGGAGACCGCAGGTAACGTCACCGGGGATGTTCCCGCGGGGGAAGAAATAGTCCTCCGCCCTCGTGCTCATTTTCATACAAAAGTCCATCCTCACCGGGATGGACTTTTGTTTTGCAATCTGCTATCGTGCCTTTCGGCAGCGCCCTGACCGGAGGATTGCCTCTTCCTGCCACGATGGCGCCGCCCCTTCCCGGCCCGTGGTGCCTGTCCCCATTGACGCTATTCCGCTGAAGCGGCACGGGATGCAGCGTCATCATCGCCCGCCGTGTCAGGCCGCGTGAGGGGATTTCCCGGGATTGGATGACGCGAACCCCGGCAGGCACTGTGCAGGAACCAACCGCACCCATGACCAATCGCCCCGAACGAGATGAAGCAGAAAAAAGCATCGGGCCGGACAAGCCGGGCCGGGAGCGCGGCTCCCTCGCACTGGTGCTGCACAGCCACCTGCCCTTCGTGCGGCATCCCGAACATGAACAGTTCCTCGAAGAGGACTGGCTGTTCGAGGCCATCACCGAAACCTACATCCCCCTGATCAACGTGTTCGACGGCCTCGTGGACGACGGCATTGATTTCCGGATCACCATGAGCCTCTCGCCGACGCTCGTCGCCATGCTCGCCGATCCCCTGCTGCAGCAGCGGTACATCCTGCATATCAGCCGGTTGGCCGAGTTCGTCGAGCACGAGCTGGAGCGGACCAAGGGTGACCCGCGGTTTCATTCCCTCGCCCTGCTGTACCGTGACCTGTTCCGGAATGCCCGGCATGTGTTCGAGGAGAAGTACGGACGAAATCTTGTCACCGCCTTCCGGAAATTCCAGGACCTGGGCAGGGTGGAGCTCATCACCTGCGCCGCGACCCACGCGTTCCTGCCCCTCCTGAACAGCAGGGAAGCTGTCCGGGCGCAGATCATGGTCGCCGTGCAGCATCACCGGAAACACCTGGGCAGGGAGCCAAAGGGCATCTGGCTTCCGGAGTGCGGCTATGCCCCGGGGCTCGATGAAGTCCTGAGGGAAGCGGGGCTCCGCTTTTTCTTCCTGGATTCCCACGGTGTGTACCACGCGTCGCCCCGCCCCCGGTACGGCGTGTACGCGCCCGTCTGCTGCCGTTCCGGGGTCGCCGCCTTCGGCCGGGACATGGAGTCGTCCAAGCAGGTTTGGAGCACCAGGGAAGGCTATCCCGGGGATTTTGACTACCGGGACTTCTACCGCGACGTGGGCTTCGACCTGGATTACGAGTACGTCAGGCCCTACCTGCACCAGGACGGCGTGCGCGTGAGCCTGGGGATCAAGTATCACCGCATTACGGGCGACACGGACCAGAAGGAGCCCTACGACAGGCGGCGGGCGCTCGACAAGGCCGCGGAGCACGCTGGGAACTTCCTGTTCAACCGGGGAAAACAGATCGAGTCGCTCTCCAGCAGCTTCGAAGACCGGAAGCCGCTCATTGTCGCGCCCTATGACGCAGAGCTGTTCGGGCACTGGTGGTTCGAGGGCCCCGACTGGCTGAACTTCCTGATCCGGAAGCTCGCCAGCGACCGGAAGACGGTCAGGATGATCACGCCCACGGAATATCTCGCGGAGACGCCGGCCTGCCAGACCGTGGACCCGCCCCTGTCGAGCTGGGGCATGAACGGATACTCCGAGGTATGGCTCGATGATTCGAACGACTGGATCTACCGGCACCTCGACAAGGCCGCCGAACGGATGACCGGGCTTGCACGGGGCCACGCCGGCGCAGAGGGCCTCGTGAAGCGCGCCCTGAACCAGGCGGCGCGGGAACTGCTCCTGGCGCAGAGCTCGGACTGGGCCTTCATCATCAAGACGGGCAGCCACGTCGATTACGCGCTCAAGAGGACCCGCGACCACGTGCTCCGGTTCACCAGGCTCTATGACGAGATACGGGCGAATCGTATTGACGAGGGGTGGCTCCAGACGATAGAATACCGTGACAATATATTTCCCGATATCGACTTCCGGGTCTATGCTTAAACCGTCCGTTGTCAAAGAACTGAAGAAGATCGTCGGAGCGGACCATCTCCTGGTCTCGCCCGAAGAGCTTATCGTCTACTCCTACGACGCTACGCGCCGGGAATCGCTTCCCTGGGCCGTGGCGCGGCCGGCCTCGGCAGCGGAGGTCTCGGCCATTCTCGCCCTGGCCAACCGGGAGCTCTTTCCCGTGGTGCCCCGCGGCGCGGGAACGGGCATGTCAGGAGGGTCGATACCCGTGCGGGCCGGGGTGGTCCTCTCCCTGGAGCGGATGAACAGCATCCTCGAGATCGACGAGCAGGACCTTATCGCGGTCGTCGAGCCCGGCGTCGTCACGGGCGACCTGCAGCAAGAGGTCGAATCGCGAGGACTCTTCTATCCGCCCGACCCCGCGAGCCACCGGTTCTGTACGATCGGGGGGAATATCGCCGAGTGCGCGGGCGGACTCCGCGCCGTCAAGTACGGCGTCACCCGGGACTATGTCCTCGGTCTCGATGTGGTCCTGCCCACGGGCGAACTGGTGCGCACGGGCGCGCGGACGCTGAAGAGCGTGGCCGGCTACGATCTGACGAGGCTGATCGTGGGGTCCGAAGGGACCCTCGGGATCGCGACCAGGATCATTCTGCGGCTTCTCCCTCTGCCTGAGAGCGTCCGGACCCTTTCCGCCTTTTTCGGTACCGTTGAAGGCGCCGCGTCGGCGGCGTCCGCGGTCATCGCAAAGCGAATCGTGCCGCGAGCCCTGGAGTTCGTGGACCAGGCGGCCCTGCGGGCCGTCGAGGGCTATCTCAAGGAGGACCTCTCGGGCGGCGCCGCTGCCATGCTGATCGTGGAGGTGGACGGCCCTTCGGAGTTGACGGAACGCGAGATAGCGCTCGTGGAACAGGTGATGAACGCGTGCGGGGCGACGCGCATTGTTCGTGCCGGGACGGAGGCCGAACGGGAGCGGATATGGAAGGCCCGGCGGTCCCTGTCGCCGGCGCTCTACACGATCAAGCCGAAGAAGCTGAACGAGGACATCGTCGTGCCGAGAAGCAGGATCCCTGACATCCTCCTCGCCATCAACGGTATCGCCGCAAAGTACGGCCTCCTGATCGTGAACTTCGGCCATGCCGGCGACGGGAACATCCACGCGAATGTCATGGTCGACGATTCCGAGCTTGAGAAAGGCCGGGCGGCGGTGCGGGAGATTTTCCAGGAGACCCTGAGGCTCGGCGGCAGCATCTCCGGAGAGCACGGAATCGGCCTTGCGAAGTCGGAATATCTCCCGATGGAGCTGGGACCTGCGACGATCAACGCCATGCAGAAGATCAAGCAGGCGCTCGATCCGAACAACGTTCTGAACCCGGGGAAGATATTTCTCTAGTCGGAGCCATGCACATGCGTATCGGACGGAACATACTGACCCTGATCCTGGCAGCCGCATGCTTCCTCGCCGCGGCGCCTGCGGGAAGGGCGGGCGAGAAATCGTCTCCTTCGCTGGAAGAGATCAGAAAACAGGTCGACGGCCTGCAGCACGAGGCCGCGCTTCTCGAGGAGGAGAACCAGGGGCTCAGGAGCATGCTGGAGGACCCGGACGACAACGAGATCTACCTCGTCGTGGACACGGAGAACAACCGGCTGACGATGAGGCGCGGGGGCGAGGTGCTGCTGGCAGCAAAGGTCGGGACCGGGAGCCGCCAGTTCGTGAAGGAGGAGACAGGCCGGAACTGGCTGTTCGAGAGCCCGACGGGATCGCTCTCGGTCCTGGGCAAGGAGCGGAACCCGGTCTGGATCAGGCCCGACTGGTCTTATGTAGAGGAGAACATGCCCGTGCCCGCCGAGAACGATCCGGACAGGATCGTGCGGGGCGTGCTCGGCAAATATGCGCTCATCCTCGGGAACGGCTACAAGATCCACGGCACCAAGTATACGGAACTGCTCGGCACGCATTTTACGCACGGATGCATCTCCGTCGGGGATGGGGACCTGGAACGCCTGTACCGGAGCGTGAAGATCGGGACCAAGGTGTACATCTATTAAGGGGGTCGGGGGCAGAGTATGCGAAAGAATGCAGGGTACGGCTGGCTGCTGCTCCTGTTCCTTCTCCCGGCGCAACCGTCTTTGAGCGTTGCTGCCGCGGCTGAGGAGGGGGAGCGGGAAAAGCTCCTGGAACAGCGGAAACAACTGGCAGCAACCGTCGAGAAGCTCAGACAGGAGCAGGACTCGCTGGTCTTCCTGAAGACCATGCAGGCTTCGGATTCCAAGTACCTGGTCCTGGACCTGAGGGCCGCAAAGGGTCAGCTCAGGTACAAGAACCGGACGCTGAAGGACCTTCATATTCTGCAGCGGGAAGGGACTCCCGCCCGCACGCAGAAGGCGGTCGTGCTGACCAAGAAGATCGAAGGCCCCCGTCAGCGCTACGCCCTGGTTTTCGGCAGATCGCTCATCCTCCAGCCACGCGGCGCGGCACCCTACCGGGAGGACTCGATTCCCCGCGCCGTGCTCACGAAGAGGGACTTCTCCGCTCTCTACTACGCACTGGAGGACGGCGCCATGGCATACGTTCTTCTCTGATCACCGGACGCGGCCGTTCTCAACCGGTGCTCTGCGCATTCCGGTATGTCCGGTAGCGTATGCTGTTCTTGCCGTTATTCTTCCCCTCGTACATCAGGTCGTCCGCCAGCTTGATCATGGTATCGACCGATTCCGGCGGATCATCAAAGGCTGCCATCCCGAAGCTGAAGGTGACCGGCCAGCTTCGCTCCTGCATGACGTCGAACAGGCTCGCCCGTATCTTTTCCAGCACCGTAATTGCCGTCCTGATGCCCGTCTCCGGGAGGAGCAGGATGAACTCGTCGCCGCCGACCCGTGCGATGGTGTCGGTCGCGCGGATCTGCCCCCGGATGGTCCTCACCGTCTGCTGCAGCAGGGCGTCGCCGATGCTGTGTCCGAACCGGTCATTCACGGCCTTGAAATTGTCGACGTCCATATAAACGACGGTGAAGGGGTGATAATACCTGCGCGACCGGCTGATCTCGGCCGCTGCCAGTTCCGTGAAATACCGGCTGTTTACGGCGCCCGTGAGGTAGTCGCTCCTGGCAAGCTGTTTTTCCTGCTCCAGCGACGCCTTGAGCGCGGAGAGGGTGTACACGACGATCAGAAAGAAAAGAATCTGCACGATCAGGTTCCCGTAGGGGATGGCGACATCGGAAGGGGTGCGGCGCGACAGCACATCGGCGAGCGACCAGGCCGCCGCGCTCACGACGGACAGGAGCACGCCGGCGCTGATGCCGACGAACCAGGTCGACAGGAATACGGGGATGAGATAGAAGATGAAAATGGAAAGGTCGGGGCCGGTGCCGTAATCGATGAACCCGAAGAACAGGACCAGTGCGGCGGACAGGAGGAGTAGCTGGTATTTCGGGAGGTTTCCCAGGGTGTGGAATATGATACGCATACCTTCCCCTCCTGATTAAATTATAGTTTATTTTGAGGGGGACGGCTTGATTTTTTGAGCCCGTGCGTGCGGCGACAAGCTTTTCGGGTTGACTCAATCCCGGTTCCCGGTATAATACGACCATGCGCGAACTGACCAGAGGGGAAGAATTTTATGACGGCATCGCCCTGCTCGGAGACCCGGTTCACGGGTATATTTCGTTCACCACGCCCCGCGGCGCAGGCGAAAAAACAGAGAAGGACCTGATCGACACCGCGTGGATGCAGCGGCTGCGCCAGATCTACCAGCTCCAGAGCGCGCGGTGGGTGTATCCCTCGGCCGAGCACAGCAGGTTCCAGCACTCCCTCGGTGCGATGCACCTTGCCGGAAGGTTCGCCCGTCACCTCTATCCTTCCCTGAAGGCGGCGGCAGCCGATTGTCCCTCGGAGCAGTACATCGAAGAGCTGCTGCGCATCGCGGCCTTGCTCCATGATGTGGGGCACGGCCCCTTCGGCCATTTCTTCGACGACAATTATCTCGACCAGTTCGGGCTGACCCATGAGAAGCTGGGGCAACACATCATCAAGGCCGAGTTGGGTGACGCGATCAGGGCCATCCGGCGCAGTCCGTCGGGAGAGTTCTCCAAGGGGGAGCGGCTGAACCCCGACCAGATCGCCTTCCTGATCGGCAAAGGCGTCGTCACGCAGCAGGGGAAACAGCCCCGGTGGCTCCAGTTCCTCCAGCCGCTGCTCTCCGGCATCTATACCGTTGACAACCTCGATTACGTTCTCCGGGACGCCTATCTGTGCGGAGTGGCCGTCGGCGCCGTGGACATCGACCGCCTCATGTATTACACCTTCTTTACGGATAAGGGGCTCACGCTGCACAAATCGGGTCTCAGCGCGCTGAACATGTTCCTGAACGCGCGGCTCTATATGTACACCAATGTCTACTATCACCGCACCACGCGGGCCATTGACGAGCATTTGAAGGAGCTGTTCAAGGACACGATGGCGGCGCTGTTCCCCTACAATCCCGTAGAGAACCTGCCGGAATACCTCGAACTGACGGACTGGTCGCTGCTCGAAGCGGTGCGTCGCTGGGGCACGAAGGAGAACGGAGCCACGGCAAAGCTCGGGCAGGAATGGGCGGCTATCCTGTCGCGCGAGGTCAAGTGGAAGATGGCCTACGACGTGACGCTCTCGATGCGCGCCTTTGAAAAAGGGAAGACGATCATAGATGCCGCCGAGCTGGTCAAGCGGATCCGCAAGAACCTGCCGCAGCGCCTCAAGGACCTTCAATTCCGGGTCGACATGGCGAGCCAGGACCCGAGGCCGATCAACCCGCTCATGATGGGAGAGCGCCAGATCCATGTGTTCGACCCCCTGACGCGCAGGGTCGAAAAAGAGCCGCTCAAGGATTTTTTCGACTACATCCCGGCCCGGGTGGTGCAGTGCCGGGTATTCACGCTGAACCACGACCACGACAGCGTGCTTGCCGATATCGTCGAGAAGGTCCTCGGAATCCAGGAAGACAGCATCAAGACGAACGTCTGATAGCTACTGTCGCCATTCCTCCCAATAGTTTCAATCCTCTTATATCCCTCGAAGCTAATTCTGCGGTTTTTTAAAGGCATTTATCGCCTGTTTCACTTACTAGTGTGTAGCGGATATTATGTCAACAGCCTTCTCCTTTACTGGTTGTAATTTGCAAGTGAACACCCTGCCGATACGCTGCGGGCGCCGCAGGCGACCGCCATCTTCATCGGCTTGTTAGACCGCCACGCGGCCGTGCATGCCCGTCCGTGGGACAGCGAGATCAGGCCGGTGTGACGTCATAATCCGGTAGCTCGATGTCGTCGTGAAGGCCGCGGCCGACGAAGAACTCGGCGATGAACGGCACTCCCATCAGCTTTGTCACTGCATTCCGGAAGGTGATGCCTACGGAAGTCCTTGGGGCGAATGATGAAGCGAATCTCGCCGCCGATTCCTGCTTCCTCTTCACGAACGGCATCAACCGCTGCTCGTAGCGGGCGAACGCTGTAGCAAAATCGTCGGCGCAGGCGTGAAGCTCGCCGGCGAGGACGTACGCTTCCGCGATCGCAAGGCCGGTCCCTTCGCCGGCCATCAACGAGACGCACGCTGCTGCGTCGCCGACCAGCGCGATCCGTCCCTTCGTCCATCGGTCCATCCGGATCTGGCTGACCGTGTCGAAGTAGATATCCTTAGCGGATTCGAGCTCTTTTTCGATCCCGGGCCACTCCCAGCCGGCGTCGGCGAAAGCGTTTCTGAGAATGGATTGTGGATCGTCGCCGCGCATGTACTCGTCGCGAAACACGAAGAGGAACATCGTTTTGTCGTCACGCATCGAGAATCGTGAGATCTGCCTCCCAGGCAGGCCGTGGCTGAGGTAGATTAGCTCATCGCGCGGACGGTAGCCCTCCGCCTCAAAGGCCGCGACATGGTAATCGAGCGAGACTTTGAAATCCGATTCCGGTCCGAACGCAAGTTGACGGACCCGCGAATGAAGGCCGTCAGCGCCGATGACGAGGTCGGCATCCCGCGGCTGCGCGTGATCAAAGGCGACGTGAACTCCGTGGTTGTATTCTTCGATGGCAGCCACCGAATCGCCGAAGATCGTTTCAACTTTGCCTTCAATGGCACGATACATCGTCGCCGAGACATCAGAGCGGGGCAGGCTGGTGAAGCGATTGTTGGTCATGCGACCGAAGACATCGACATGAAATCCGCCCCGCTTGAGACCGCGACCATCGACGAAGCGTACCTCGCGCACTTGATAGCCGAGGCGTCGGAGATCGGCGATGACACCCATCTTTTCGGCGATGTCGTAGCCGATGCCCCAAAAGTCGATGACGTAACCGCCGGCACGCAGCAACGGTGCTTTTTCGACGAGGACAACGTCATGCCCCGATTTCGTCAGCCAGTATGCAAGAGTCGGCCCAGCGACGCCAAGGCCATTAATGACAATGTTCACGGCGATCCTCAGTGTCGGTCTAACGACGAGTTGAGCCCCGCGCCGCAGAGCGCGGGACTCGAACGACTTGTTAGTAAATCATCCGATTTGATTGAATTACATAGCATGACAATCTCATACACTTGCCTTTATTGCTTTGCGATCCTTCATTAAATAGATGAAATATGAAAGCGAGGCGTACATGCCGGGCAAAAAGGTGGCTGAAAATATCAGTAACGAATTCTCTTGTTGCGATCGGATAACAAACAGCAAATAGATAACCAAGTTCAGCACAAAATATAAAGCAGTTCCAATTCCAACGATGGAAAAGAACACCTTCTTTCTGAAGTAGAGAAAGAGGAAGATTGTATAGGTTAAAAGGGCTCCAACAAGCATCATTCCACGTCTAAAGAAATCAGCGTTTGAACTCTGAGGATTAAATGAATTGAAGGTGACGACCAGCATGATTAGCAAGAGATGGATTGAAAGTAAAATCGATACAAATTTTCTGTGCATTGGGCCTCCTCCTCAGAACTAACAAGATATTAGCGAAACGACAATATTGAATCCACTTTATTCGAGCCGTCAAAACGAAATAGACATACCATATTGAAAAACCGAGTGATTGCCAATTGACTAATATTCCATTTATCACAAATTGATCTTAAATTAACTAATATGCAAATACGGTATTAGTCAATTGCTATTTTCGAGGCGTAATCCGTAATTTCAATCATGCCACTACGATTTGGTTTCGGGCAGAAGCTCTTATCGCCATAGCTCTGAAAGCACGATTGCTTCCGTTTTACGCCTGAGTGCGTCTCCGATTTTATCGTTTCTTCCCGCGCTTCACGATTTCCTTCACTGCCCGGACAATGCCCGCACGGGAGATCCCCTCAAACTCCAGGAGTTCGGCCGGCTTGCCGCTCTTCGGCAGGGCCCGCACCGCGAGCGAGTGCACGGGAGCAGGATGCCCGGCAAGGGCCGCTGCCACCGCCTCACCGATCCCGCCCTCCGGATAATGGTCTTCGACGGTGACGAGCGCCCCGGTTTCTTCCGCCGCCTGTGTGAGCGTCGCCAGGTCGAGCGGCTTGATGCAGTACAGGTCGATCACGCGGACCATGACCCCCTTTGCCTTCAGTTCCTCATAGGCCGCGAGCGCCTCATGCACGGTGATCCCCGCGGCGACGATCGCCGCTTTGTCCGACCCGCTTGACTTCAGCACCTTGCTGCCTCCGATCCGGAACGCCTCATCGTTCCGGTACAGGATGGGGGTCTCCATTCTCGTCGTCCTGAGGTAGACGATCCCCCGGTGGCCGGCCATGATCTCGACCAGCTTTTCCGTCGATACCGCATCGGAGGGATAGAAGACCACGCTGTCCCTCAGCGTCCGGAAGAGCGCGATGTCCTCCAGCCCCATCTGCGATGACCCGTCCTCGCCGATCGACACGCCTGCGTGGGAGCCGCAGAACTTGATGTTGGCGTGCGAGTACTGGCACATGCGGATCTGGTCGCAGGCCCGGGTAAGGAAGGCAGCAAAGGATGATACGAAGGGGATCTTCCCGCGGAGGGAGAGTCCGAGGCCGGTCCCGACCATGTTCTGCTCGGCAATGAACATCTCGAAGAAGCGCTGCGGGTTCGTTTTCTGGAAGATATCGGCATAGGTCGAATTGCTGACCTCCCCGTCAAGGACCACCATGGCCGGGTGGAGCGGGGCGATCCGTTCGAGCGCGTTCCCGTAGGCGCGTCGGGTCGCGATTGGGACGGCGGGATCGTAGGCCAGTGCCCGTGCTTCCCGCGGCTCCTCCGTCTGCGGCCGCAGGTCTTCGGGTTTCTCGATCCGGCCGCGTATCGTTCTGTCCACGGGTCCGAGGGCTTCCAGGGCCCGGACGAGTTCATCTTTTTTGAGCGGCTTCCCGTGCCAGCCGTTCTTGTCCTCGATGAACGGCACTCCCTTGCCCTTGATCGTTCTCGCGATGATCATGGCCGGCCTGTCCCTGGCCTGCAGCGCCTGCCGGTACGCCGTCAGGATCTGGGGAAGATGGTGCCCGTCGATCACGATCGGCTCCCAGCCGAAGGATGTTGCGCGGTTCCGGTACACGGAGAGATCGTGGCCGTACATGGTCTCGCCGCGCTGGCCGAGCCGGTTCACGTCCAGGATCCCGACGAGATTGTCCAGCTTGTAATAGGCGGCGATCTCCATGGCCTCCCATTGCGAACCTTCAGCCATCTCGCTGTCTCCCAGCAGGACATAGGTCCGGTACGGGAGCCGGTCAAGGTATTTCGCGTTCAACGCCATGCCCACGCCGATGGAGAGACCCTGCCCGAGCGACCCCGTCGCCGCCTCGGTATACCGGAAGGCCGGCGTGGGGTGGCCTTCGAGGGGGCTGCCAAACTTCCTGAAGGTCATGAGCTCCTCTTCGGTGACTGCTCCGGCCGCGGCCCAGAGCGAGTAGAACAGCGGCGACGCGTGGCCTTTCGAAAAGATCAGGCGGTCGTTGTTCGGGTTATGGGGATCGTCGAGGTCGTATCGGAACGTCCCGCCGAACAGGAGGCCGGTCATGAGGTCCGCGGCGGACAGGGAGGAAGTGGGATGGCCGGAACCGGCCTCCGTGGACATGACCAGGCTGTAATAACGGATGAGTCTTGCTATTTCTTCAAGATTATTCATGGCTGCCTCCCATTGATTTTAACCGTTATGTCAAACTTTAACCACAGAGCACGCAGAGAAATGCATTTGATCTTGGTAAGTTCGGGAGTATTTCTTTACTTCCGCTCTGCGTCCTCTTCGGGTTCCTTAGCTATTTATCTTGAGTTTTTTCAAAACTACTTAAGAACACAGAGACTGTTTCTTCCCCTTCTTCCTCAGCGCGCTCTGCCTGCGCCCAGCGCCTACGAGTGGAACCGCGAGTGCAGGGTGTGGTTTCATTTTCACTCTTTCATTTTCATGAAACTGTTGACACTACCATTTTAACACGACCGGAAACACGGCCCCCGGACCACTCCGTCAGCCGATCCCGCTGCGTCCGTATGCAGGCGCGGCTTCCGGTCGTGTCTACGTTCTTCCGATGACCCGTTGAATGATCGCGAGCAGCGGCCCAGGATACACGCCCAGCCAGACGAGCAGTACGGCAAGAACGGCAAGCACCGCATTGCCCAGCCGGGAGGCCGGCTCCCCCGATGGCTGCGAAGCGTCTGCCTGGGAATAGAGCGCTACAATGACCCTCAGGTAATAAAAGAGGCCGAGCGCGCTGTTGATCACGAGAGCGACAACGAGAAGCCAGAGGCCGGAGCCCACACCCGCGGCGGCCACGTAAAATTTTCCGATGAACCCGGCTGTCAGAGGGATGCCGGCCAGCGAGAAGAGCATCAACGTGAAGACGCCTGCAAGCCACGGCCTGCGCCACGCGAGGCCCTGATAGTCTTCCAGACGGTCGGCGTCCCTGTCCCGTGTGGAAAGGATCGTGACAACGCCAAAGGCGCCGAGAGTCGTGACGAAATAGGCGGCAAGGTAGAAGGACGCGGCCCCGGTCCCGAGCGGGCCCGCGGCCAGCAGCGTGACGAGGAGATACCCCATGTGGGATATGGAGGAGTACGCCAGGAGACGCTTCACATTCCGCTGGAGCAGGGCAAGGAGGTTCCCGGCGAACATGGAGGAGATTGCAATGATCGTGACCACCGTGAACAGGGCGCTGCCGGGACGGAACCCAGTATGGCTGAAAAACCGGAGCACCAGCGCGAACACGGCCCCCTTCGAGATCGTGGCAATGAAGGCGGTCACCGGCGCCGGAGCGCCCTCGTACACATCGGGCGTCCAGAGATGGAAGGGGACAGCGGCGAGCTTGAAGCCAAGGCCGGCCAGGATCAGAACGATGCCCGACGTCACCACCAGGCCGTGCGCGCCGGGCTCTGATGCCCGGTACGCGATCTGCGAGAACTCCATGATCCCGACCGCCGCGTAGACGAGCGCCATGCCGAAAAGGATGAACGCGGAAGACACGGCCGCGAGGATCAGGTACTTGACGCCCGCTTCGACGCCGCGTTCGTTGTGGCGCTGGTAGGCTGCGAGGGCATAGAGGGAGACGCTCAGGATCTCGATCCCGAGGAAGAAGGACGCGAAGTGGGTGCTCACGGCCAGCACCGCGCTCCCCATGACGGCGGTCAAGAGGAGCAGGTAATACTCCTCGTGCGGCCCGCTCTGCATTTCCAGGTAGGAATAGGAAAGGGCCGCGATTGCGAGTCCGGAGCACAAGATGAGACCGAGGAGGAAGAGCGCAAAGCGGTCCACGATGATGAGGTCGCCCACCTGTTGGGGCGCCATCACCGCAACGAGCGGGAGGGACGCAGCGGCAAGGGCCAGCCCGCCGAGCGTCAGGGCGGCGGCAAGCCGATGGCTGCGGCGGAACGCGATGCCGAGCATCACGATGACAACCGTGGCCAGCACGATGAGGAGCGGCATGAGCGCTTTGATGTCCTGGCTGTTCATAGAATACGTCCCGTTCTCTCTCCGGCCGGTTGCGGTCCATCGGGACGCTCCTGCCGCAGGTCCTGCCTCGCATCGATCGGCTGCCCGGGAGCAGGAAGGTATTGAGCCGGGCGAAGGGCCGGTCCCGCGGTTTTGAGAACAGGACCGGGGGAAAGCCCGAGCCAGAATATGGCGATGACCATGACGCCGAGGACCGCTGTCTCACGCACGGAAAGGTCGGGTACGGCATCTGTTCCCCGCCTCTCCCCCTGGAACGTTTGCTGGATCATCCAGAGCGCATAGACAGCGGAGAGCACCAGGCCGGCTGCGGCAAGAGCGGTTGCAACGCGGTCCGCCCGGAACGTCCCGAGCAGCACCATGAACTCGGCCACGAAGTTGCCGAACCCGGGCAGGCCGAGCGACGCCAGGCCGAAGACGAGCGCCATGCCGCCCAGCCTCGGCGCCAGAGTCCAGAGGCCGCCCATGCGATCCATGTCGCGCGTGTGCAGGCGCTCCTGGATCAGGCCGACGATGATGAACAGGGCGCCCGTGCTCACGCCGTGGGCGAGCATCTGCATGACAACGCCCTGCAGGGCGGTCATGGTCCCGGCGAAGATGCCCAGGAGCACGAAGCCCATGTGGCTGACGCTGGTGTAGGCCACGAGCCGCTTGAGGTCGCTCTGCGCAAAGGCGAGGACAGCGCCGTAGAGAATGCCGATGACGGCCAGGACGAGCATGATCGGCGAGATGGCAACGGCCGCTTGGGGGAACAGCGGCAGCACGAAGCGGAGCATGCCATAGGCCCCTGTCTTGAGCAGCAGCCCCGCAAGGATCACGCTGCCGGCCGTGGGCGCTTCCGTGTGCGCGTCGGGAAGCCACGGATGGAAGGGGAATGCCGGAAGCTTGACCAGGAAGGAGACCAGGAACCCCAGCATCAGCAGGAACGACGCCCCGTGGGGGAGCGAAGACTTGACCAGCAGGGAATAATCAAAGGTGTAAAGGCCCGTTGCACTGCCGTGGATGAAGTAGAGGCCAAGGATGGAGAGCAGCATGAACAGTCCGCCTGCCTGCGTAAAGATGAAGAACTTGAGCGAGGCGTAGACCCGGTTCTCGTGGCCCCAGATGCTGATCAGAAAGTACATGGGCACGAGCATCAGTTCCCAGAAGAAATAGAACAGGAACAGGTCGAGGGAGAGAAAGACGCCCACGATGCCGGCCAGGATGGCCATCAGGTTCAAATGGAAGAAGCCGACGCGCTCGCGGACCTCGGTCCAGGAACAGAGAACGGACAGGATGCCGAGGAACAGCGTGAGGGCGACGAGGACAAGGCTCAGGCCGTCCAGGGCAAGGTGGATGTTGATGCCGAACTGGGGGATCCAGGCGCCGTACAGCTCCACGAGCCACGCGCCCCCGGAAAGAGTGAGCGATGCGGTTGCATCACGCCAGACTACCGCGAGCAGCACCGTATCTGTGACAAGCGCCGCGAGCGAAACCCACCGGGCGGCCATGCCGCTCCAGCGGCCCAGGACCCATGCCGCAAGACCGCCGAGAACCAATATGAAGATCAACCATGCAAGGATCATAGTTTTTACTCTGTATCAATGATCTCGTATTAGTCTGCACCCTCTCGTTCGTCATTCCTGCGAAAGCAGGAATCCAGGATCTAAGCGAAAAACCACACCCTGCACTCGCGCTGCCGCACTCGTAAATGCCGGGTGCAGGCTGGATTCCGGGTCAAGCCCGGAATGACCGCATTTGAGGACAGGTTGAAGACGATAGGGCGATGTCCGCTCTATTATGAGACCGTTGATAAGCTCAGCGGGCCGCAGGGGCCGGCTTCGCAGCTTACCGCAAAAAGATGACGATTCCCAGGTACACTACGGCGCCGGCTGCAAGGGCCGCCGCATACCAGCGGATGTTTCCCGTTTGACTGCGGCTCAACAGGGCATGAAGTTCCCGGTTGACAGACGCCACGGCGGAATACCAGGAATCGACGAAATCGTTCCTGTTCGTGCGCGCGACCCAGAGGAAGGGCCTGACCAGGACCGCGTCATAGAGCCGATCGAAGCCCCAGCCCGAGAACCAGAATGCGCGGAGCGCGCTCATAGCCTGGTTCTTTGCGATGCGTTCCGCGGACCGCGGTATCCAGAGGTAGACGACGATCGCAGCGAGGATTCCCGCGAGGGACACGGCTGAAGCAGCGATCTGGGAAGCGATCTCCGTGCCGCCTGGATGGTGCGCTGCAGCGACGTCCCCGAAGACAGGCGCCAGGAACGTTGAAAAGAGCGGGAGATTGCCGAGCGTTTCGGGAAGGTTCACGAACCCGCCCACGATCGACAGCACCGCGAGGACCGCGAGCGGCAGTGCCATCCGGATTTTCGGGACGCGGCTGATCTCGATCTTCGCCTCGCCGAAGAAGGTCACGAAGACCATGCGGAAGGCGTAGAGGGCGGTGATGAATGCGCCGGCAAGGCCTGCCGCCCAGAGCCAGGTGCCGCCCGCGGGCGAGGACAGGGTCTCCCCCAGGATCAGGTCCTTGCTGTAGAAGCCGGCGGTGACGAGTGGCAGGGCCGAGAGCGACGCCGCTCCGACGAGGAAGGTCCAGAACGTGAACGGCAGCCTCTTTGCCAGACCTCCCATACTGAACATGTCGTGTTCATGGCGCTGGGCGAGGATCACGACGCCCGCAGCGAGGAACAGCAGTGCCTTGAAGAACGCGTGGGTCATGAAGTGGAACAGGGCGGCCGACCATGCGCCGACGCCGAGGGCCAGGAACATATAGCCGATCTGGCTGATCGTGGAATAGGCCAGGACCCGCTTGATGTCCTTCTGGGCGAGGGCGCTGAAGCCGGCGACCAGGAGCGTGATCGCTCCGATCACGGCGACGGCATGCTGCACCTGCGGCGCCAGCGTGAACAGCACGTGGGTGCGGGCGATCAGATACACGCCGGCGGTTACCATGGTGGCGGCATGGATCAAGGCACTGACCGGGGTGGGGCCGGCCATGGCGTCCGGCAGCCAGGTCTGGAGCGGGAGCTGCGCCGACTTGCCGATCGCGCCGCCGAGCAGGAGCGCCGCGGCGAGCGTTGCAGAAGGCGAGCCAACGGGCCACCTTTGAGAAGCGGCCTGCATCAGCGGCTGGATGTCCAGCGTGCCCAGCTCGTTGAACAGCAGGAACAGCCCGAGCGCCATTGCCGTGTCCCCGATGCGGGTCACGATGAAGGCCTTGCGCGCGGCCGCTCCGTTCGCGGGGTCCCGGTACCAGAAGCCGATGAGAAGATAGCTGCAGACCCCGACGCCCTCCCATCCGAGGTAGAGCAGCAGCAGGTTGTCGGCTAGCACGAGCGTGAGCATCGAGCCGACGAACAGGTTCATGTAGGCGAAGAAGCGGCTGTAGCCCTCCTCGTTGTCCATGAACTCCGAGGAATAGAGGTGGATCAGGAACCCGACCACGGTGATCACGAGGACCATGACGAGCGAGAGCGGGTCGAGCAGGAATGAAAAACCGCCGGCGTACCCGTCGAGAGGCACCCACGTCCGGATTGTTTGGCGCAGAACATGGCCCGCAAAGGGCGAGACCATGAACCGCACCCCGATCAGCAGGGACAGCAATGCGGACAAGGCGACAGAGCCGACGCCGACTGCGGTCACCCCCGCTTTCGGCAGACGGCCTCCGACCAGCGCCAGGATGAGGAACCCGGCGAAGGGCAGGGCGGGTATGAGGAAGAGAAGATCTTGCATGGTTCGGAGTTCAGCTTGAAAACAGCTATCCTTTCATCCTGCTTGCCGCATCGCTGTCCAGCGTGTTGAACCGGTGGTAGAGCTGCAGCACGAGCGCCAGCCCCACGGATACCTCGGCGGCAGCCATGGCAAGAATGAAAATGAACATGACCTGGCCGTCGGGCTGGCCCCAGTGCGACCCGGCCATGACGAAGGCGAGGCCGGCCGCGTTCAGCATGATCTCGATGGACATGAGCATGAAGACGATGTTCCTTCTCACGAGCACGCCGACGAGGCCGAGCGCGAACAGCAGTGACGCCAGCATGAGGCCGTGCTCCAAGGGTATGGTTGAGATCATGGAAGCTCCTCAATTCTCCGCGGAGTCACCGAAGCAAGTGTATGATCCCGTCCCCGGTGACGACCTGTCTCTGTTGCAAAGTATCAATCCTTGTGCGGCCTGCCGAGATGGTAGGCGCCTACCAGTCCCGCAAGCAGCAGGATGGACGCCAGCTCGACGCCCAGCACATAGGGTCCGAACAGGGCGATGCCGACCTGCTTCGGTCCCATGACGCGGCTCGAGGACACCCCGGCCTGGCCGCTCGTTATCGTGAGGATGAGCTCTCCCAGCAGGACGAGCGCAAGGAACGACGGCCCCGCCCACGCTGAGGGCCTGAGCCACTGGGACTCCTGCAGAGCAGCCTCCGGCCCCATGTTCAGCATCATGATGACGAAAACGAAGAGCACCATGATGGCCCCGGCGTAGATGATGATCTCCAGGGCCGCTGCAAAGGGAGCTCCCGCGGAAAGGAACGCCGTCGCCACGGCGAGCAGCGACACGATAAGGTACAGGAGGGCATGCACCGCATTCTTCTGGATGATGACCAGGAGCGTAGAGAGGGCGGCCACCAGGCCCGACAGATAGAACAGGTCAATCATGGGATCATCCTCAGGGCAGCAGCGACCGGGTGTCCACCGGGGGCTTCTCCTCGATGCCTTCGCCCTTGTCCTTTCCCTTGATGCCGATGCCGGCAACGTCGTAGAAATCATACCCGTGATACTTGCCTTGGCCGCTGATCAGGAGGTCCTCCTTCTCGTACACGAGGGAGGGCCTGCGGTACTCGCACATCTCGTAGTCCGGCGTGAGCTGGATCGCGTAAGTCGGGCATGCCTCCTCGCAGTATCCGCAGAAGATGCAGCGCGAGAAATTGATCCGGAAGAACGCGGGATACCGCCTGCCCGTCTCATCGACGGCGGTCTGGAGAGAGATGCAGTCAACGGGGCAGGCGACGGCGCAGAGATAGCACGCGACGCAGCGCTCGTTGCCGGCGGCGTCCCGGGACAGGATGATCCGGCCGCGCCACCGGGCCGGGAGCCGCTGCTGCTTTTCCGGATACAGGATGGTCACCCGCTTCCGGAACATGTGCATCAGGATGCCGCCGATCGTTCTGATGATGCTGATCATGGTTTCACCTCGTTATCCCCTCGCCAAAAGGACCGCGCCCGTCACGAGCAGATTGAGCAGGACCAGGGGCAGCATCACCTTCCATCCGAACGCCATCAGCTGGTCGAACCGGAGGCGCGGCAGCGACGCGCGGAGCAGGATGAACAGGCAGATGAAGAGAAAGGTCTTCACCATGAACCAGGCCAGGGGCGGAAGGAAGGGCCCCAGCCACCCGCCGAAGAAAAGCGTCGTGATCATGGCCGAGATGAGCGTGATGCCCAGGTATTCTCCAACGAAGAACATGCCGAACTTGAGCCCCGAATATTCCGCGTGGAACCCCGCCACGAGCTCGTTCTCAGCCTCGGGCAGGTCAAAGGGAAGGCGGTGCGTTTCGGCGACGCCGGCGATCAGGAAGATCACGAAGCCCGCAAATTGGGGGATGACGAACCAGAGGCCCCTCTGCGCATCGACGATCTGGCCCAGGTCGAAGGAACCGGCGAGCATGACGACGCCCATGAGCGAGATGCCCATGAACACCTCGTAGCTCAGCATCTGGGCCGCTCCGCGCAGTCCGCCGAGCAGCGCGTACTTGCTGTTCGAGGCCCAGCCCGCGAGCACGACGCTGTAGACCCCCAGGGAAGACATGGCCAGGAAGAACAGCAGGCCCACGTTGAGGTCCACCACGCGCACACCGGGCGCGAAGGGGATGACCGCAAAGGACAGGAAGGTCGTGATCATGATGACGGCCGGCGCGAGAACGAACACGGGCTTGTCCGCGAAGGGCGGGACCCAGTCCTCCTTGAAGAAGATCTTGATCATGTCGGCAACGACCTGCAGCAGGCCGAAGGGCCCGACCCGGTTCGGTCCGTAGCGGTCCTGCCAAAGCGCGAGCAGCCTGCGCTCGAGCCAGATAAGCCCGGCGCTGACGATCGTGAGCGCGGCCAGAATTGCGACGATCACGCCAAGCTGGATCAGAACGGGGCTCATCGCTTCACCTCGGGAGAAGGCGCCGCTGACAGCGTGCCCCACGCGGGCAGGTCAGCAAACATACCCGGCAGGCCCACGGGAAGCACGCCGACGTCCTCGGGAAGGTCCGGTACCAGTCTGGACGGGAGGCGGAATGATGCCCCGTTCACACGGACCAAGACAGCGTCGCCTTCACGCAGACCGATTTTGTCGAGCGCCTTCTGGTCCAGCCCCACATAGGGTTTCGGTGACAGCTCAGCAATGCCTTGGGAATGGATGCTCATCTCCTCGGACCCGAAGATATGATGACTTGAGACGAATAACACCTGGTCCTGGCGCGGCGCAAAGGGAGCAGGAATGGTGAATGGAGGATGGTGCTTCTGCCCGGCCTCGAGCAGCCGGATGCCGGGATCTCCTCCCAGCAGCGGCCCCCCAACCTCGGACTGGAACTTGTTGATCGCCTGCGGCGAGTTCCATCCCGGCGCCCAGAAACGGGGGATCAAGGGCGATGGCGGCTTTCCGCTGAACCCTTCCATGGAATAGGCGAGCGGCGAGTCAGGGTCTTTCGGAGGCTTCGGTTCAAAGACCGTGACATTGGCGAACATGGCCGTGCGGCCGCTGTAGCGGTGGGGCTTGCGCGGAATTTTCATGTCAACAGCGCGGAATGCTGCAGGTGGAGCGGCGTCCCGTATACCGGCCAGATCAGGCAGCGCCCGGGAGAGAGCCGTTACGACGTCATCCAGATCCTGCCACTCACGGCCTTCAGCACTGCCCTGCAGAGCCATGATATCCCTTATCCAGCGCCAGCTCTCCTGAACATCTCCCTCCGGAACGTAAACCTGGTAGAAGCGCTGCGCCCGCCCCTCGCTGCTGACGAACGTGCCATCGGCTTCCGCAAAGGTTGCGGCGGGCAGAATACATTCAGCTTTCAGCGTTGTCGATGTGCCGAGGTGGTCGATAACAATAACATGCTTGATGCCGGCAAGAAATCTGTCTGCCTTGTCCTTGTCCATGCGCCGGTAAAGATCGTTCTCCAGGATGATGGCGGTGTCGGCCCTGCCTTCTTGGACAGCCTCGCGCGCCTGCCCGAAGCTTCCGCCTCCCATAAGACCCGATCCCAGGGTATTGCATTCGGGAACTACAAGGCCGAGGCAGGGAGTCCTGTCCTTTCCCGACAAAGCCCATGCCACGCTTGCCGCGGCCTGGATCACCTTCTCGCTTCCGCAGCCCGTGCCTGAAACGATCAAGGGACGCCGCGCATTGCCGAGCTCTTTGGCGATTTCAGCCGCGAGCAACATCGTTCTTTCATCCAGCCCGGAGACCGCGGGCAGATCCCTGTTCAGCGCATGGGCAACAGCAAAGCCGAGCCGCGCTATATCGTCCGGCGCTGCGTAATAAGAACTGCGTGCAACGTCATCGAGCTTTGTCTTGTAAGTTGCTGCAATGAAAAATTCTCCCTCCCTGTCCTGCGTGGCGTTCCGGATTGCCGTATCGTCCCAACTAGGGAGATGCTGCTCCACGGCCGTTTCCACCTGTTTCCGGCGCGCCGCCTGACGCAAAGACAAGGCGAGTATCGGTGCCGTGTTGGTCACGTCCTCCCCGAGTACCAGGACCGCGTCGCAGGCTTCAACCTCCCGGAGCGAAGGCGAGCGTACGGGCCCGTTCTGCAGGATATCGATAATGAGCGAAACAAGGACTGCCTCTTGGTCGGCCATGCCTATATGGAAATGCTCCGGCCCGACGAGCGTACGGAGAGCGAAGTTCGATTCCAGCGAGGCGCGCGGCGATCCGATCCCGATGATGCCCCTGCTTTGGGACAGGATATCCCTGATCCTGTTGAGGACCGGCTCCCTGTCCACAGGCTGCTGCGCATCCTCCGACTCTCCCGGAACTTTTCCCGAAAGAGATCGGTCACCCCTTGTCAGGGGCTGGAGGATCCTCTTCTCGCTGTTCACGAATCCGTACCCGTACCTGCCGCGGTCGCAGAGAAAGTATCGGTTCACCTCGCCGTTGAAGCGGGTTCGGATGCGGCGCAGCAGCCCGTACCGCTCCCCGGGGATGGTGTTGCAGCCGACGCCGCAATGGACGCAGACGGAAGGCGCGGTCTGCAAATCCCAGCTTCTCGAGTACTGGTGCTGAAAGGTCTTGTCCGTGAACACGCCGGTGGGGCAGATCTCGACGAGGTTGCCGCTGAACTCGCTCTGGAGCACGCCGTCCTTCTGGCGTCCGAAATAGACATGGTCATGGACGGCGAAGACGTCGAGGTCGCGGCCGCCGGCATAGTCCCGGTAATAGCGCACGCAGCGGTAGCACTGGATGCAGCGGTTCATCTCATGGGCAACGAAGGGGCCGAGGTCCTGGTTCCAATGCGTGCGTTTTTTGAAGCGCGACCTGCGGTACGTGTGGCCGGTCATGAGGGTCATGTCCTGCAGGTGGCACTCGCCGCCTTCATCGCAGACCGGGCAGTCGTGGGGATGGTTCAACATGAGAAGCTCGATGATGTTCTTCCGGAACGACCGCGCCTCGGGGTCCTCGATCGAGATGCGCATGCCGTCGCGCACCGCGGTCATGCAGGACATGATGATCCTGCCGCGTGTGTCCTTCTCGTCCTTGAACTCCTTGACCGCGCACTGGCGGCAGGCGCCCACGGAGTGCATGGCCGGGTGCCAGCAGAAGTAGGGGATGTTGAAGCCCAGGGAGAGGCACGCCTGGAGCAGGTTCTGGCCCTCTTTGACCTTATAGTTTCTGTTATCGATATTGATCGTAAACATTTTTGACACAGACGGACACTGATTTTATATGATCAAAAAACCCTTCTGATTATTCTTATTTTCTCCCCAAAATTGATCAAGAGGCCAACCTTGATACCCGTGGCCTTAAGATAATTTACGCTTTCAACCCCTTCTGCAGAAGTTTTATCGCCATGGCATTCTCGTATACTTTCTCAGCAAATCCAAATCCCAGTTGTTTGTATACATCATAGGCACAGCCGATAATTTGATCCGTTAATTCAGAATGTACATAGTTTTTATCAAACCTTATCATAGGCGCTCAGTGTCCTTCAGTGTCAAGAATCGTTATCTATAGGAACATCTCTTCTCTCTTATATGCCGTTCGAACTCGTCCCTGAACAGCGTCAGCCCGCTCCGGAGGGGCTCCATGGCCCCCGGCGCAAGGGCGCAGTAGGTTTTGCCCAGCCAGAGCGAATCGCCGAGCGATTGCAGTGTCTCCAAGTCCTCCATCTCGCCTTTTCCCTGCTCGACGGCCTCGAGGATGTTCGTCACCCACGGCAGTCCCTCGCGGCAGGGAGTGCACCAGCCGCAGGACTCCCGGGCGAAGAACGCGGATAGATTATGCAGGGCGCCGATGGGGCAGGTTCTGTCATCGAGCACGATCATGGTGCCGGTGCCCATCCTGCTGCCCGCCTTCATCACGGAATCGAAGTCCATCTTCACGTCGAAATGGTCCCTCGTCAGGAACTCGGTCGAGGCTCCCCCCGGCAGCAGGCAGCGAAAGCCGTAGCCGTCCTGCATGCCTCCGGCGCGCTCTTCGAATATCTCCCCGATGGTCGTTCCCATCGGCAGCTCCCACAGCCCGGGCCGCTTCACCCGGCCGCTCACGCCGTAGAGCTTCGTGCCGCCGTCGTCGGTGCGGCTCAGTTTCTTGTACCACTCGGCCCCGTTCGCGACGAGCGGGGGCACGTTGCACAGGGTCTCCACGTTGTTCACGACCGTGGGCCTGCCCCAGAGGCCGACGACCTGGGGGAAGGGGGGCTTTGCACGCGGCATCGCGCGCCTGCCCTCCAGCGCGTTGAGCAGCGCGGTCTCCTCGCCGCACATGTACCGGCCGGCGCTGACATGAAGATGAAGCTCCAGGTCGTGCCCGGACTGAAAGATGTTCCCGCCAAGACAATTGTTCCCGTATGCTTCCTGGATCGCGGCTGCGATTCTCTTCTCTGCGACCGTGTATTCCCTGCGCAGGAATATATAGGCAACGGTAGCCCGGATGGCAAGGCCGGCGATGACCATGCCCTCGATCAGCAGGTGCGGATTTCGCTCGAGCAGCATCCTGTCCTTGAACGTGCCGGGCTCCATCTCGTCGGCATTGGCAACAAGATACGTCGGCCCCGGCGTTTCATCGCCGAGCGGCACGAAGCTCCACTTCATGCCGGTATTGAAGCCCGCGCCGCCCCGGCCCCGCAGGTTCGCGTTCTTCACCAGGTCCTGGATATCCCGGGGAGCCATGGCAGCCGCCTTCCGAGCGGCCTCATAGCCTCCGGTCTCACGGTACTCGCTGAAGGTCAGCGCATCCCCGTTTGACTTCATATGTCCGGTCAGCGGTCGTTCCATGCATTGTTCCTGCGAACAACAGAGTTCGCCGCACGATTTCTGCATTCTCTGTGCGCCCTGCGGTAAAACGTGTTCGTTACGAGTGCTTCATGGTATCCAGTATCTCGTCGAGCTTCTGCGGCGTGAGGCCGCCATGGAGCTCATCATCGATCATCATGGCAGGCGCCAGATCGCATGCGCCGAGGCAGGCGACGGGCAGGAGCGTGAATTTGTTGTCCGGCGTCGTCTGTCCCCAATCGATCCCCAGGCGCTTTTTCAGGTGCGCATAGAGCTCCTCCTGCCCCACGATCCAGCAGCTGATGGAATCGCAGAGCAGGACCACGTGTCTGCCCACGGGCCTGCGGTAAATGAGATTATAGAACGTTGCCACGCTGTCCAGTTCTTCCGTTGTCATGTCCAGGAGCCCGGCGATCTCGGCCAGACTCTCATCGGACACCCATCCGCGGCGGCGCTGGACGATCTTGAGTGCGTCCACACAGGCGGCGCGCTTGTGCACGGAGCGGTTTAACTCCTCATCGATTTCCTTTTTTTCCTGTTCGGTCAGCATAATCATGAAGAAAAAAGTTGACACTGATGTTCGCTATGAGTCATGCATTTCACCGACCAGCAGCCTTCAATCGTTCTTTTCCTGTTCTGGTCAGTGCCCGTCAGTGTCTAACAGGTAGTTGACGAAGTCTTTAAGCCGTCTTTGCGAGCGGAGCGAAGCAATCTCGCAGTGAGATAAATCAAAAGTTCGAGATTGCCGCGTCGCTCCGCTCCTCGCAATGACAGCAAGGAGGACTTTGAATCCCGCGACTTGCAATCCCCCGGCTCCTGCCGGGGGTAATGCGTCGTAGTCCGCGGGAGGTCGCGTTCCTGAGGGGAGCTACCGGCTCCTGCCCGTGGGGGCTCCACTGAGATCAGCAGTCTCTATTCGGCCTTTTCTCGCTCTTGTCAGTTCCCTCGGTGTCTAGAAGTATTTCACCGGTCAACATCTCCCATGATGAAGTCGATGCTCCCGAGCACGGCGATCAGGTCGGAGATGTTCCGTCCGCGCGTCATTCGGGGCATCACCTGCAGGTGCGGGAACGAGGGGGTGCGGATGCGCGTGCGGTAGGACCAGGCGTCTCCGTCACTCACCACATAATAGGTATTGTTGCCCTTTGCGGACTCGATCCCGAAGGCCGCCTCGCCGGGCGGAATGACGGGGCCCCAGCTCACGTTCAGGAAATGCGTGATCAGGGTCTCGATGTCCTGCATGGTCCGGTCCTTCCGGGGCGGCGTCGCAAGAGGATGACCGGACTTGTACGGCCCCGGCGGCATGTTGTTCAGGCACTGTTCGACGATGCGGAGACTCTGCCGGATCTCCTCCACCCGCAGAAGGGCCCGGTCGTAGCTGTCGCCGTGCTCCGCCGTGGGGATATCGAACTCGAACCGCTCGTAACCGGAATAGGGGCGGACCTTCCGGAAGTCCCAGGCGAAACCGCAGGCGCGCAGGTTCGGCCCGGTCACGCCCCATTCGATGGCTTCGTCCCTGGTCAGAGCGCCGACGCCCCTGGTCCGCGCCTTGATGATCCGGTTCCGCATCACGAGCGTGTCGTATTCCTTCAGGCGGGCGGGCATATAGTCGAGAAAGTCGCGGACCAGCTTGTCCCATCCCTGGGGAAGGTCCGCTGCCACGCCGCCGATGCGGAACCATCCCGGGTGCATGCGAAATCCGCATATCGCCTCGACGATGGCATAGAAGCGCTCCCGGTCGTTGAACGTGAAGAAGACCGGGGAGAGCTGCCCCAGGTCCGCGGCGAACGTCCCGTACCAGACGAGGTGGCTCGCGATCCGGTAGAGCTCGGCGAGCATGACGCGGATCACCTGCGCCCTGGCAGGGACGTCGATGTTGGCAAGCCTTTCCACGGCAAGGACGTAGGGGAACTCGTTCAGAACGCCGGCAAGGTAGTCGATCCGGTCGGTATAGGGAATGTAGGTATGCCAGGTCTGGCGCTCGCCCATCTTCTCGGCGCCGCGGTGATGGTAGCCGATGTCCAGGAGGGAGTTCACGATCTCTTCGCCGTCGAGCTCCAGGATGATGCGCAGCACGCCGTGGGTGCCGGTGTGGTGCGGCCCCAGGTTCAGGAACATGTAATCCGTTCCGTCCTCGGAGGGAGAAAGCCCCCACTCCTCGGGCCGGAACTTCATGGCCTCCTCTTCACGGATCTCCCGTTCTTCGGGCAGCAGGAACCGGCCCAGCTCGGTCCGGCGGGCGGGGTGCTCCTTGCGCAGGGGATGGCCTTTCCAGGTGGGCGGCATCAGGATCCGGCGGAGATGGGGATGCCCCTCGACGTGAATTCCGAACATGTCCCACAACTCGCATTCGTACCAGTTCGCTGCGGGCCAGAGCGGGGTGATGCTCGGGATCGAGGGGCGGTCGCCCGCGAGCGGGACCTTGATCCGGATGTCCTGGTTCCGGCCAAAGGAAAGAAGGTGATAGACGACCGTAAAATCGCTGTCGGGCTGGCCCTGACGATGAGTGCGCACGCGCTCGTCGATCGCCGTGAGATCGTACAGCATCGCGTAGGGCTCCCCGGCCTGTGTCTTGAGATATCGCAGAATATCGCGGAGCCTGTCCTTGGAGGTCCAGAAGGTGGGGATATCATCGGAGGTTGTCTGCGGCGTTACAAAAGCGTCCCCGAAAGTGTTCTTCAATTCCTCGATGATATTCATGCAGCCTCTTCACAGGGTATAGGTGCCGATAGAAACGAACCGGAGAAGGGTCCGGGTGGAGCGCTACTGCCTCTATATCTCCTCGGGCGGGAGCAGCTCGGTCACCTGCAGCCTCCGGGCGCGCTTGCGGTCGCGCATCACGGGCAGCGAAGGCCGCTCCACCTGCTGAGGCCCGACGACCCAGCTCAGCGGCCGGCGCTCTTTCCCCACGAGGTCCTGCAGCATCAGGAGGCCTTCCATGACCGTTTCGGGGCGCGGAGGGCAGCCCTGAATGTAGACATCGACGGGGAGAAAGGAATCGACGCCCTGGACCACGCTGTAAATGTCGTACATACCGCCCGAGTTCGAGCAGGACCCCATGGAGATGACCCACCGCGGCTCCATCATCTGCTCGTACAGCAGCTTCACCATGGGAGCGGCCTTGATGAAGACCGTGCCCGCGACGATCATCACGTCGGCCTCGCGGGGCGTGCTGCGGAGCACTTCGGAGCCGAACCGGGCGATGTCATACTTGCTCGTGAGGCTCGTGGCCAGTTCGATGTAGCAGCAGGAAAGGCCGAAATTGAAGGGCCAGATCGAGTTCTTCCGGCCCCAGGCGATCAAGTCCTGAAGCCGCGCCAGGGCAGCGTTTTTCTTCACGGCATCCTGCATGCCGCTGCCGGCATCACCCGGCTTGACCAGAGACCAGTCCATAGGAGCAGCGTCCTTTTCTCGAGGGTGGAAATGGTAAACGGGGACCGTTCCCTGCGGGGCCCGACCGCTGCCGCGAGGTGAACGTGACAGGTTGTCAGTGCTTCGTGCTCCAGTCCAGCGCCCCGGTCCGCCAGAGGTATACAAGCGCGGCCGCGAGGATGCCGATGAAGACGAGCATCTCGAGGTAGCCGGACCAGCCATTCTCCCTGAGCGATACGGACCAGGCATACACGAACAGGGCTTCGAGATCGAAGACCACAAAGAACATGGCGACGAGGTAGAACCGGATGTGGAATCTCAGCCGCGCGGTCCCCGTCGGGGCGGCTCCCGATTCATAGGGTTCGTCGGCCCGCTTCCTCCGGTGCCGCTCGCCCAGGAAGTAGGAGAACGTTATCATGGAGAAGACGAGCGCGAGCACGATGCCGGAGTAGACGGCAAGCGGCCACAGGACGGGCGAAGCGCTGTTCTGGCCGAGCATGGTAAAAGAATAGCATAGGGGCAAGGAAAGTCAAGCTTCGGATAGAACGGGGGATTTCAATATTGACAAATGCCGGCAACACTGATAAGTTACGGCATCCGTCGTCACCTCGTTTGAAGAAACGAGCCATTGACGCGAATACATTCTCCGGTCGTGTTGTCCGATACGGCGGGTACGCCGTTTGGAGCGACGAATATCGAAAGGAGCTTCGAGATGAAATTGGCATTGTCAATGATGTGCTGCTGCATGCTGCTCGCCGGTCCGGTGCTGGCCGAGGAGAAACCGGCTTCAAAGCCGCAGGAGACGCAGGTCCTGAAGACGCAGCGGGAAAAGGCCAGCTACGCCATCGGCATCGACATGGGGTCCAGCCTGAAGAAAAATGACATCGATGTGGATATAGAAAGCCTCACCCGCGGGATCAAGGATGGCCTCTCGGGCGGCAAGCAGCTCATGACGGAGCAGGAGATGCGGGAGTCCATCACGGTCCTGCAGAAGGATATGCAGTCCCGGCACGAGGAAAAGAACAAGGCTTTCCTCGACGCGAACAAAAAGAAGGACGGCGTCGTGACCCTGGCCAGCGGGCTGCAGTACAAGGTCATCACGAGGGGGAAAGGGAAGTCGCCCAAGGCCACGGATTCGGTGACCGTGAACTATGAGGGCAAGTTGATCGACGGCACCGAGTTCGACAGCTCCTACAAGCGCGGGCAGGCGGCAACGTTCCCGGTGAACGGCGTGATCCGGGGCTGGACCGAGGCCTTGCAGCTGATGAAGGAGGGGGCCAAGTGGCAGCTCGTCATCCCGCCGGACCTCGCCTACGGACCTCAGGGCAGGCCCGGGATCCCGCCGAACTCGATCCTGGTCTTCGATGTTGAACTGGTCTCGGTGAACACGAAAAGCACGAAGTAGGAAATTCAGGAACGACCCCGCCACAGCGGGGTCGTTCTGTTTGATGGCGAACGGCCTCCTGCCGGAGAGTTTCTTCTGCAAGCGGGCTCACCGGCATCCCCCTTCATTCCTCCCCGACGATCCTTCCACCCCATTCCTTCAGTTTGCCCGTGATGAACTCAATGATCGCAGCGTGCTCTTCTCCGCCCCGGTCCCTGATCGTCAAGGGTTTCCCGAAGGCAAAGTGAACCGGCTTCGACGGGACGATCTTTCCATAATCCTTCAGCCACTTTCCGTTGCCCCAGGCATCGGTCTTGAGCGCTATCGGAACGACGGGCACACCCGCCTTCTTAGCGAGCTTGACGCCGATGGTATTGAAGGCGGCCGGGTCGAACACGGGCGTGCGCGTGGTCTGGGGGAAGATGACGATGGAAATTCCCTTCTTCAGCCGCTCGGCGCCGCCGTCCAGCACCGCCCTCAGGTCGTCGCGGGGATTTGCCCTGCCGACGGTAATGGGATCGCGCGAGCGCATCACGTGCCTGAAAACGGGATAATCCACGAGGCTCTGCTTGACGACGAAGGTCGACTCCTTGAAGGACGAAATGATCACCGGGAGGACGAAGGTTTCGAGGGTGCTCATGTGGTTCGCGATGAAGACGCAGGGGCCTTCGAGCGTCCGGAAGGAGTCGAGGCCGGAGACCTCGACCCGGACCCCGACCCGCTCCAGCGCCCGGAGCGTCTCGAGGCTGCTTCCGCACCAGTCCGCCGTATCGTACCTGCCGTGCTTGGCACGGGAACTCGCGCGGAGCACGATCATGAGCGCGTGGGAGTAGAAGGTGAGCGACGGCAGCGCCCGCGCCGCCAGGGAAAGGGGGCGGGGCTCGGTGCGGTACGAGTCCTGGGCAAAGGGGATCTGCTCCACGGCATGCTCCTGAGGGAAAGATCGCAGCAGGCCGAAGTATACCATGGGCATGGGCGGGAAGGAAGCAGAAGTTGCAATGACGGCCGGGTCAGAGCAGGTCGGGCGAGGGCTTCCCGATGTAAAACCCCTGGGCATAGTCGATGCCGGCCGACGACACCTGGCTCAGGATATCCTCGGACTCGACATATTCGGCGATGGTCTTGATCCCCAGTCGTTCGGACAGGGAGGCGATGCTGGTGACGATGGCCTTATCGACGGTGCCCTGTCCGTTCAAGTGCCGGATGAAATCCCCATCGACCTTCAGGAAATCGATGCTGAATGTTCTGAGGTACTGGAAGGACGAATAGCCCGCACCGAAGTCATCGATGGCGAAGCGGAAGCCGTCATCCTTCAGCGCGTCGATGTATCTTCCGATGACGTCCAGCCCCTTGACCGTGTCCCGCTCCGTGATCTCGAATACCATCTTCGACGGCTCGATGCCGTAGTCCCGCAGCAGTTTCCGGACCGTGGGGATGAACTCGTTCAGGACAAGTGCTCTGGGCGACAGGTTCAGAAAGAGGGCCCCCTGGTATCCGCAGTCCCTGACCTTTGCCAGGGTCTGTTCGATCAGCTGGTAATCGATCCTGCCGATGGCGCCCATGCTTTCCGCCGTTTCGATGAACTCGGCTGCTGGGATCACGCGGTCGTCGATCACGATCCTCGTCAATACCTCATGGGCCCCGATCTTCCGGTCCCGCACGTTCATGATGGGCTGGAAGTAGGGAACGATCCGCCGCTGGGCGAGGGCCTCGAGGACAAGGATGTTCCTGGCGCCCATGCTCTTCAGGACCTCGACGTCGTCCTGCTCGCTCGGCATGCTGAGGCGGTCCTTGCCGAAGGTCTTTGCCTGGGCAAGCATGCTGTCCGCAAGGAGGTAGAGGTCCCTCTCTTCCCGGGCGTGGTCGGGAAAGACCGCGACGCCGATGGAGACCGTCTGCCGGATGGACTTCCCGTCGGGCGTCTGCATCGAGGCCGCCCGCACATTCTCCAGAACGCGGCGAGCGGCAATATGCGCCTGTCCCTCGTCGCATACGGGCAGGATGGCGGCAAACTGGTCGCCCGAGTTCCGTGCCGCGACGTCTCCGCTGCGCAGCGCGCTCTTCAGGACATCCGCGATCTTCTTCAGGAACAGGTCGCCCGTATCATGACCGTAGCTGTCATTGATGGCCTTGAAATTATCAAGATCGACAAGCATCAGCGTGAACTTATAGCCCTGGCGATTGGAGCGGTGGGTCTCGTAGTTCAGGAGGTCCCGGAAAGCGACCTCGTTGTACAGGTTGGTCAGGGGGTCCCGGGTGGCGAAGCGCTCGACCTCGCGGGTATAGGTGGCGAGCACCCTTGCCGACCTGACGCTGTTCATGAGGGCGACCAGCACGCTTTCCACGGCGATCTCGTCCTCCGGGCCGCGGCTTTTGGCATTCCCGAGGCCGATCCCCGCCAGGGCATTGCCGTTCACGGCCTCGAGGGAAAATATCTTCGACCGCACGTCCAGATGCGGCAGATCGATGTCGGGGAGAGGGGAGTCCGGTATGAAGTTCGTATTCACGATCGAGAAATCCGGGGGCGCCTGGAGGGAAACCTCGGCGCATATCGCGTTCGAGACGATCGCCGTAGCCCGACCCTGAAGCGGGGCGGGAGGCGTGCCGCACCAGAAGAAGTGGAGCACCGGGCGTTCGTCATCTCCGCGCTGGTACGTGAACAGGAAATGGACATCGAGCACGTCACGGGCCGCCAGTGCAATATTCCTGACCGGCGATTCCTGGCTCCGGCCGGGAACGGCTGTCATGGTAAGCTCCTTCAGCAGGCGTGACTGGAATTCAATAAGGCGGTCTTTTTTCTTGTGCTGAAAAAAAAGCACGGCAGGTGATGACTCCTCAAAGGTTGACGTATTGCGGGAGTGCGGCGACGAAGCAGTCCTCCTTCTTTCCAGCGGAACCGCCGCGAGCCGTGCAGTCGCGCGTAATGACAGTGTTGCAGGACTTTTTCCTGTGCCTATTAGTATATACTTCCTCTCCTGTTTGTCAACTGATGTCTCATCGCCGGGCCCTCGTTCCAGAAAACGCTTGCATTGCCCGGGGGAAAAAGAGAAAATGCCGATCATGACGGGGCTTGGAAAAAACGTGTGGCAGCTGGTCATGCCGAGGATCGACGGGGAATTCCTGGAGGACCCTTCCTATCGCCGGGAGATCGAGGACCTCGTGCGCGAGGGCATCGGCGGTTTTATCCTGTTCCGGGGCAGCGTCGAAAAGACCCCCGCGCGGCTGCGGGATCTGCAGAAGCTGGCCGAGATCCCGCTCCTCATCACGTCCGACGTGGAGCGGGGGCTGGGCCAGCAGCTCACGGGCGGCACGCGGTTCCCGAGCCAGCGGGCGGTGGCCTCGGCCATCAGCCGGCACTCGAAGCAGGACGTTGCCCTCCTGGACAGTATGCTCGACGCGGTCCGCAGCGAGACCCGCGCCGCGGGCATCCACGGCGTATTTTCTCCCGTCGTCGACGTGAACAGCAACCCCGCCAACCCGATCATCTGCACCCGCGCCTTCGGGAGCGAGCCGGAGATCGTCGAGTGGTTTGGCAGGCGCTACATCACGCAGCTGCAGAAGCCCCGCGCGAACGGCTGGATCGATCTGTTGGCATGCGCCAAGCATTTTCCGGGCCACGGCGACACGGACCAGGATTCCCACAGCACCCTCCCGGTCATCAGCGCCGACCGCCCCCGCCTGAACAGCATGGACCTGCCGCCGTTCCGGGAGGCGGTGAAGGACGGCGTGGGCATGGTGATGGTCGCGCACCTGCTCGTCCCGGCCCTCGACCCGGGGAAGCCGACGACCTTCTCGAAAAAGACGGTCACCGCGCTCCTGCGCGAGGGGATGGCCTTCGACGGCCTGATCGTGTCCGACGCCCTGGACATGCTCGCGCTGGCTGCCGATTATTCCCAGGAGGAGATCGCCGTGCGCGCCGTAGAGGCAGGCATGGACATCCTGCTCCACCCCAAGGACGCCCGCCTGACCGCGGGTGCGGTAACGGCCGCCGTTGGGCAGGGAAGGCTGACGTCGAAGCGGATCGAGGAATCGGTGGAACGGATCCTCGATGCCAAGAAAAGGCTGGGGCTGTTCGAGCCCGCCGGGGACGGGAAGGTCCTTCCGGACTACGAACTGCATCGCTCCATCGCGCGGGAGATAGGCCGGAAAGCGCTCAGGATCGTCTCGGGCAGCAAATCTCTGCTGCCCCTTTCCCCGAAGACGGCGGCATGTTTCCTGATCGATGACGATGGGGCGGGGCGGGGCGGGACGTTCATCAGCGCGCTGCATGCACGGATTAGCGATTTCGGCGCGACGGTCCTCACTCCCGATTCCCGACTGTCCCCGGAGCAGCTTCAAGAGAGTATCGCCCGGGCGGGCTGGGTCGTTCTTCCGATCGTATCGAAGATAGCTGCGTCGAAGGGACGCTGCGGCATAGCACCGGGGCTCGAAGAGATGGGGCATGCGGTCATCAGGGCCGCGAAGGAGGCGGGGAAGCGCACGGTCGTCATTTCCTTCGACAGCCCCTACCTGCTCGACGGGTTCAGGGACGCCGACCTCTGCATCGCGGGGTACGACTGGATGGACGAGATCCAGCAGGCTGCGGCGGAGATGCTCGTGGGGAAGCGGGAACCCTGAGTGAGAACAGATCCCGGCCGGGCATGAACAGGATTCACCCGGTTTCCTCTGCAGAACGTCCTGCGGCGATTTCGTCATGACCCTCATCATCCTCATATTCCTGTCCTTTGCCGTTCTCCACAGCATCACCGTGTCCATCCGGTTCAAGCGGTTCTGCCGGACCATCCTGGGCGACACCTTCATGCGCGTCTGGTATCGCTTCCTGTACAATGCGGTGAGCACGGTCACCGCCGCTCTCGCTTTCTTTCTCATTGCCCGCGTCCCCGACAGGGTCCTCTGGCAGGGGCCGTTCTGGTTCCGCTGGTGCTGCCACGCGGTCCAGCTCGGCGGCCTCGTCTTCGGCACCCGGGCCTTCGAGCACCTCGATACGGGGGAGTTTCTGGGGATCAGGCAGGTCTGGAGGTATGTGACCCGCGGAGAGGTCGCAGGGAACCTGGAAGGGCTGACCGAGAAGGAGCTCGTTACCACCGGCGTCTACGGAATTGTGCGCCACCCCATGTATCTTGCGGGTATCATCATCTTCACCCTTGAGCCGAACATCACCAGAAACGGGCTCACGGTGACGCTCCTGGCCGATTGCTATTTTCTGTTCGGGGCTTTTATCGAGGAACGGAGGTTCCTGAGGATCTTTGGTGACCAGTACCGGGAATACATGAACAGGGTTCCGAGGCTGGTGCCGAAATTACCACTGCTTCGGAAGGGATAGCAGTCGCGGCCGGCTGCGATGGCGCCTCAGGGGCCGGTCCTGATCGCAGCGATATAGGCAAGGTTGCGGTACTGTTCTGCGCAGTCCACGCCGTAGCCCACGACGAACCGGTCGGGGATGACCTGGCCCACATAGGCAAGCGGCACGTCCACGAGCCGGCGCTCCCGTTTATCCAGGAGAACAACGGACCGCAGGCTGGCGGGGCCCCGCGCGGCATACCGCTTCACCAGGAAGTCCATGGTCTCTCCCGTGTCGATGATGCAGTCCACGAGCAGGACATGCCTGCCCGCGATGTCCGTTTCGATGTCCTTCTTGATGCGGATCTCCCGTGACGACTCGGTTCCCTTTCCGTAGCTGGACGCGTGCACAAAATCCAGCAGGACGGGAAGGCGGATATGGCGCATCAGGTCCGCGGTGAAGATGAACGCACCTTTCAGGATGGAGATGAGCACCGGGTCCTTCCCCGCATAATCCGAGGATATCCGCGCTGCCAGCTCCCGGACCGTCTCCTGAATGGCCTTTTCGGTCACCAGTATTTCCTGAATTTCCGCCACCGGCGATCTCCCCTGAATGCCTGACCCGGACAAGC